>CANRPV010000011.1 GCA_947632575.1 uncultured Eggerthellaceae bacterium
TTCTCAATAAACGAACCGCTGTGTCCGTAAACTACAAGATCGTCATTACAATTCACAAAAACACCATCTGCTATGCGACACGGCAGCGACAAGACGCGGCGGCGGATTTGGCCTCCAAGGTGGATGCCATGGTGGTCATCGGTGGGAAAAACTCCTCTAATACCAGCCGACTCGCGGAAATCTGCGCCAAGCACTGTCCCCGTACGTTTCATATTGAATCAGCCGATGAGTTGGATCCAGATGATTTTGCCGGGCTTGCTCGTGTGGGCGTGACCGCCGGTGCCTCGACGCCCGATAGCCAGATAGAAGCCGTGATCAGCGCTTTAGAGACCCTTCCTTCAGGAGCCATCCCTTCAGAGGTCATCCTCTCAGAGGCCACCCCATCAGAAGTCATCCTCTCAGAGGCCACCTCTTCAGGTGTCGTTTCTTCGGAGGCTATCCATGAGTGATGAATGTCCAGGTGGCCTCGTCTCAGATGCCCTTGCCTCCGGTGACCTTAGCTCAGGTGGCCTCATCGGATCGGTAGAACCCTATTCGCCCGCCGATGATGTGGGCTTTAGTCCGGGGTGTCGCATTTTGGCCGTAGATGGTCATGAGCTTCGTGATGTGATCGATTGGCGCTGGTATGGAGCAGATGAATCCATCGTCGTGTCCTATGAAGATACCGAGGGAGATACCGGCGAGGTCGAACTCATTCGAGAGGCGGGGCAGGACTGGGGAATCGAATTTACGAGTCCTGTTTTCGATGGTATTCGTCAGTGCAGGAATGCCTGCATATTCTGTTTTATGCGCCAATTGCCTCAAGGAATGCGTCCAAGCCTGAGCCTCAGAGACGATGATTATCGTTTGAGCTTTCTCTCGGGTACCTTCGTTACCTTGACCAATCTCAGTGAGGCGGATGAGCGGCGCATCGTGGAACAGTGGATTTCTCCGCTGCGCGTCTCGCTTCATGCGGTCGACGCCGACGTGCGGCAAAAGATGATGGGGCGTTTCGCTTCTCATGGGCTCGCGGCTTTTGAGCGCCTGCTTGACGCGGGTATCGAGGCTCACGTGCAAATCGTCCTCGTTCCCGGTATGAATGATGGTGAGATCTTAGAGGAAACCCTTCAGTGGGCCTATGCTCACCCGGGGATTCTTGGCGTGGGAATTGTGCCGTTGGGTTACACCGATCATCAGGATGAATTCGATTACAGCTTTAACGAGCCCGCGCAAGCGCGTCTGGTACTCGAAACCATCAAGCCCTATCAGGATCGTGCCCTCGCAGAGCGAGGAAATGCCTGGGTTTTCGCCGCGGACGAGTTTTATCGCAACGCCTATGGATCAAAGCTGCTCGCCCATCTGCCGAAAAGCGACCATTACGGCGATTTCAGCATGTTCGAAGATGGGATCGGCATCATTCGCTCCTACGTGGATGACTTTAAGCAAGCTTGTGGCGAAGGCGAGGTTGAGGCTTTCAAAAAGGCGCTGGGTTCCAGCGACTATGATGAGGTGGCCTTTGTGGTGGGCCAGGCCATGCAGCCGTTCCTCGATGAGCTGATCGATGAGAGTCCTCTTACGGGTGCTTTTCGCTCGCTCACCGTCGAAAACAAGTTTTTCGGTGGAAACGTTGACGTGACGGGCCTTTTGACCGCAAAAGACATGGTGGCCGCTATCAAGGAGGATCAAAATGGCACGGCTAAGAAAGTCCTCTACGCCATACCCGATGTAGTCTTTAACGAGGATAGGCTTACCCTTGATGACCAGTCTCTGGACCAGATGGAGAAAAGCGCAGGTTCTCATCTGGTCGTGGTATCCTGTAACCCGACGGAATACCTAAACGATTTACGAGCCGTACTTCGGCGATGAGCGAGAGCATCCGGCACTTCTGAGAAGATGTACGGCGCCACTGGACCTGAGGTATCTGCATGCCAAAACCTATCGTAGCCATAGTTGGCCGCCCCAATGTGGGCAAATCCACCTTTGTGAATCGCATAATCCAAGCCGATGACGCCATCGTCCATGAGATGCGCGGTGTTACCCGTGATCGTTCTTACCATGAAGCCGATTGGAACGGACTCGATTTCATATTGATCGACACCGGTGGTATCGAGATGGGTGGCGATGACGCCTTTCAGGGTTCTATCCGCAGCCAGGCCTTTGAGGCGGCGCGTGAGGCTGACGCCATCATCTTTCTCGTGGATGGCAAGACGGGCATCAACGCTGACGACGAAGAGGTGGCGCGAATTCTTCTTCGCTCCCATAAGCCGGTCTTTCTCGTGGTGAACAAGCTGGATACCCCCAATCGCTATGACGATATGTGGGAGTTCTATCAGCTAGGACTTGGAGATCCTTGGCCGCTTTCGGCTCTTCACGGCCATGGGACGGGAGATCTTCTCGATGCTTTGGTGGATGCCCTCAAGAAGCTTCCTCTTGATGATCGCGAAGATCGTGAGGCGGATATCGATGTGGCCATCATTGGCCGTCCCAATGCGGGGAAGTCCTCTCTCACCAATAAGCTTGCGCGAAACGAGCGCTCCATCGTCTCCGATGTGGCGGGAACGACACGAGATGCCGTGGATACGCTGATAGAGCATGAGGGTCGCGTCTATCGCATCGTGGATACCGCGGGTTTGCGTCGTCGCAGCCAGATGGAAGAGGACGTCGAGTATTACGGGTTTGTGCGCGCGATGCGAGCCATCGATCGGGCTGATGTGGCTGTGCTGGTTATCGACGCCTCGCTGGGTCTTACCAATGAGGATCAGCGTGTCGCCGGTTATGCCGCCGAGCGAGGTTGCGCCATGATCATCGTGCTGAATAAGTGGGATTTGGTGGAAGGCCCTGAGGCTAAGGAGAAGATTCGCGAGCGTATTGCCGATCGTATGACTTTTGTGGGTTATGCTCCTGTGGTGGCGATCAGCGCTCTGACCGGCAAACGTGTTGATCGGGTTTGGGAAGCTATCGATAAGGCCTACGCTGCCTATACGAGAACCATTCCCACCAATCGCCTCAATGGTTTTCTGGCGGGAATTCGGGAAGCGGGCCACACCCTTACTAAAGGAAAGACTATCCTGCGCATGAAATACGTGACCCAGACGGGTACCAAACCGCCGGTGTTTACGTTTTTCGCCAACCGACCCGACATCGTGGATGACAACTACGAGCGCTATTTGGAGAACCGCCTGAGGGAGAGCTTCGATCTTGAAGGCACTCCTATTCGACTCAAGTTTAAGAAGAAGGATTGATCGTGCCTGAGATCGCCTATTTTCTCGGAACCGCGCTCCTGTTCGTCGTGACCTTCCTTTTGGGCTCCATCCCATGGGGCGTCGTGATTTCCAAGCTGTTTTTCCATATGGATCTACGCGATCATGGCTCGGGCAATATCGGCACCACCAATGCCATGAGAACTATGGGCAAAGCCGGTGGTGTGGCTGTTTTCATTCTGGATTTCGGCAAGGGATTGCTTTCCGGATTTCTTGCCTACGTTGCTTGGTGGATTTTGGAGGGACTTCAACCCGCCGACAGCGCTATGGTCAGCTATTTCCTTCCGAGTTTTCTGGGCACGTCGCTTCTCGGCTGTGTTTGGGGCCATATCTTTAGCCCCTGGCTTGGATTTAAGGGCGGAAAGGGCATCGCGGTTGCCATCGGAGCGCTCTTCTTTGTGTTCGGATGGTTCTTCTCCCTCATGGAGATTTTGCTTTTCGCTGTTGTCGTCACGGTATCTCGCTATGTGTCCTTGGGTTCCATCGCGGCGGCCATACTTTGTCCGGTGATCGCCTTTTATCTTTTTCTCTGCGTGTCTTTCGAGCCATGGGCTTTCACGACCTGCACCGTGGCTGCGGTTACCGTAATCTGGGCGCACCGGGGCAATATGAAGCGGCTCGCCCAAGGTACTGAGAATCGTATCGGATCGAAAAAGACGGCATGAGTCATGGGTGAAGACGTCGTATCGGTAGCTGTTATCGGCGCGGGTTCCTGGGGGACAGCCTTAAGCCAGGTTTTGGCTTCGAAGGGAAACGACGTCAGATTATGGGCCCGTCGCGAGGATGTGGTTCAAAGCATCAATGAGGCCCATCGAAATCCACGCTATTTGAGCGATAGTGTTCTTTGCGAGGGGATACATGCGACGAGTTCTCATGAAGAGGCTCTTGCGGGCGCCCAAGCAGTCCTTGTGACCACGCCTTCGGTAGCCCTTGATGAGGTGGGAAGGTTCCTAGCACCCTTCATCACCGAGGACGTTCCTGTCGTGATTTGTTCAAAAGGTATTGATGAGAGCGGTATGTTTCCCGTCGACGTGTTGGGCGAGGCGCTTGGCAATCCTTCACGCATCGCCGTGCTTTCCGGTCCGAATCATGCCGAAGAGGTCATAGAAGCCATACCCTCCGCGACCGTGATCGCCTCGGAGGATCCGGCTACCGCTCGTTTTTTCCGCGATTTGCTCGCGACTGAGGCTCTCCGTACCTACACCTCCGAAGACGTCGTCGGTGTGGAGTTGTGCGGCGCGCTCAAAAACGTCATCGCCATCGCCGTAGGTCTCGGCTACGGGATCGGTTTTGGAGACAATACGGCCGCCTTGCTCATAACCAGGGGTTTGGCCGAAATGAGCCGCATCGTCGTAGCCTGCGGCGGTCAGGCGCTCACCTGCATGGGCTTGGCAGGAGCAGGCGATATGGTGGTCACCTGCATGTCTCAGCATTCTCGCAACCGACGGTTTGGGGAGTTTTACCTCGCGAAAGGGAAAAGCCTTGCTGACTTTGAGGCCGATACCCACATGGTTGTGGAAGGTGCTCGTGCCTGTCGGACGCTTGAGGTGTTAAGCGATCGCCATGGGATCGATCTGCCCATCACCGATACCGTTCGTGACATCATTTGGTCCGGTTTGTCACTCTCGGAGGCGGTGCATCGACTTTCCGACCGCCCCCTTACTGAGGAGTTCTACGGTCTTTGAAAGACCCCAAAGTCTTGAAAGAGCTTTGCGATCCTTAAGAGCTCTCCAGTTTTTAAAGATAGATGGTTCGCCGACGATTCTCTAAGCTCTTTACCCTCTGTTTATCATCAGCTTGTAAACGAAAACTCTCCTTGTGCTCCTAACTTGGTTTTTCCTTCGATAATAGCGATCAAGAGGCCGCATACAGGCCGTCGAATGACTGATTTAGGAAAAGAGATCGGAGTAAGACAATGGCTGATTTTGCACATCCTTATGCCTGCCAAGTTCCGCGCAAGATGACCAAAGAAGAAACCTTCCAGGCGATTCGCATGGATCTTTCCAGTGAGCTCGAGGCGGCTTACCTCTATGAGGCGCTCGTTTTGGCTAGTGACGATCCTGTGGTAAAGGCCGTACTGTCCGACATCCGCGACGAGGAAAAAGAACACTTCGGCGAGCTTATGGCTTTGATGCGCTATCTGGACCCGAACCAGAAGTGGTATTGGGACGAGGGCGAAGGCGAAGTGGCAGAGATGCTCGAGAAGCTGGGCATGAAGGACGATCCAGCCGCTAAGAAGATCATCGAGTCTGTGAAAATCTTGGACGAGGATGAGGGTCCGCAGCCTACAATCTAAGGCTGTTCAAAGCAAAAAAGCTTTTCATAAGAAAGCTTTTCATGAGATAGCTTCGTCATTTCAAAACCGCCATGTTTTGAGATGCGCATACGCTGCATCAAAGAAGCGGAAAGGCTGCATCGGAATTATTTCCGGTGCAGCCTTTTGATACGACCTTCTGGTACACCTTTTTGGTAGAGCCTTTTTGGCGCAGGCTTTGCCGAAGCCCTCTCGTGCGCCTTTTGCTAGAGATGAGTCTGTTCGAAGATCCGAAGGGCATTAAGTTGCTGGGCCAGTAAATCATGTCCGTTCACCACGCCCTTGTCATTTACCACTCGATGAGAGGGAATCAGTATGAGGAGCGGATTTTTGCGCACGGCAACCCCTACGCTACGATAGCTCTCCTCGCTTCCGGATTCCAAAGCTATCTCCAAGCTCGTTTTAGTCTGCCCGTAGGGAATGAGCTCAAGGAGCTTCCAAATGCGTTGCTGAAAATCGCTTCCCTGGGGAGCCATGGGGAGGTCGAAGAAGCTTCGCTTTCCGGCAAAGTACTCCATGAGTTCGGTGGCGCAACGGTTCGTGAGTTCGTTGGGCCTGAGAGGACTCGTCCAGCTTTGTCGGTCCAAGGCCACACGGGTGAGGGCGTAATCATTCGCCTCGATGCTGATAAGACCATGGGGAGTCCGGTAGATATAGTGGGATAGCTTGTCCGTGGCACTCATGATAACCGTCAACCTATCTCAGGTTTTATGCGACGTTTCTATTATACGTGTCCTTCGCGGTGAACTTTCGACTTCGATGAAACTCACGGTTTTCATGCGGTAGAATGAAGATGAGAAACGACGGTTCGCTACGGAAAGGATGAGCTTTGTTTTCGCCGGTACGTATCGCACCCTCACTGCTTTCGGCAGATTTTATGCATTTTGACCAGGGCGTTGAGACCATTATCCAAGGAGGAGCCGATTGGCTGCACCTCGATGTGATGGACGGCCACTTTGTTCCCAATTTGACTATGGGCGTTCCGGTCCTTAAGGCTCTTCGCACCTTTACGGATCACTTCATCGACGTTCATCTTATGATCTCCAACCCTCTCGTCCAATTGCCTTGGTTTATTGAGGCGGGCGCTGATCTACTCTGCGTTCACGTGGAGGCTCTTAACGAGGCTCAAGTGAATGAGGCGGTTGATCTCATAACCGCGGCGGGGCGTATGGCCGCCGTTGCCATTAGACCCTCTACGGCTATTGAGTCTGTGTATCCTGTGCTCGATAGGCTCGATATGGTATTGGTGATGAGCGTAGAGCCAGGTTTTTCCGGCCAGATCTATAAAGAAGGTACCGATCAGCGCGTGGCTCAATTGGTGGCCGAGGCCAGAAGTCGGGGGTTGAGTCCGCTCATCCAAGTTGATGGCGGAATCAACGAACATACCGCCGCTCTTGTCGCGGCTGCGGGGGCTGATGTACTGGTAGCAGGCAACGCCGTCTTTAAGGCGCAGGATCCCGCGTTTGCCATTGCCGCCATAAGGACGAGCGCCGAACAGGCTCGTTGCCAGGCTCTCAACACTGAGGGTCGCTGAGTATGACCAGGTCCCCTTTGCGTCTTTCGGACTATTGCTATTTGGACTATGCGGCGACGGCGCCTTTGCGCCCTGAGGCCGCGGCAGCGCTGAAACCCTATCTTGAGGAAGACTCTCCCTGGGATCTACAGGCAAATCCCAATGCTCTTTATACTCCGGGGCGTAAGGCTTTCGAGGCTCTCGAGAATCATCGGCGCCAAATAGCTCGGGACTTAGGGGCGCGGAGGCCTGATGAGATCATCTTTACCTCTGGAGCAACCGAGGCGGACAATCTCGCGTTGCGAGGTTTAGCGTATGGCGCTTTGAAAAAGCGCCGGTCGGAGGGACGCGCTCCCGAAAACCCAAGGGTCATTGTGTCAGCCATCGAACACGATGCGGTGCTCAAGCCTGCTCAAGCCCTTGCCGCTGAAGGGTTCGATGTGGTTTATCTGCGACCTAATCGAGACGGATTCATCGAAGAGAGGCATTTGGCTCAAGCGCTCAATGATCAGACGTTGTTGGTATCCATCCAGATGGCTAACTCGGAATTTGGCAGCATTCAGTCTGTCATTCAGCTTGCTGAGGCGAGCCATGAGTTTGGAGCGGTCTTTCATAGTGATGCGGTACAGGCGCTCGGAAAGACTCCGCTTAATCTGAAAGAGCTTACGGTGGATGCCGCGTCCTTTTCCTCTCACAAAATCGGTGGTCCAAAGGGAATCGGTTGTCTGTACCTGAAGGCTCAAACGAATTTCGAGCCTCAGATCCTCGGCGGAGGGCAGGAGAGCAGGCGTCGTTCCGGCACGCAGAATGTGGCTTTGGCCGCGGGCTTTTCGTCGGCTTGCTTTGCGGCAACCCAGACCGTCGAGGATGAAGCGTTTCGTCTTGCGAAGCTGAGAGACAAACTTTACGCGAAGCTTTGCGCCATGGACGGCATAGAGGCCACCGTCGAGGTGGAGCCTTCGAGTTTGGACTATCTTCCCAATATCGTCCACGTGCTGGTGTCAGGCTATGAAAGTGAGACGCTGGTGCTGCGCTACGATTCCTTGGGCTTTGCGGTATCAGGTGGTTCTGCCTGCGCTTCAGCATCTCTCGAACCGAGCCATGGACTTTTAGCCCTCGGCATAAGCGGAGACAAAGCCCGAGGTGCTTTGCGAGTTTCTCTGGGCTTTAGCAGCACCGAGAAAGACGTGGACGATTTTCTCGAAGCGACGCACAAGGTTTTGAACTGGTCTTAAACAGGAGTTCTCAACATCGATTCTAAGGACGGATGCATGGAACTTATCAACACGCATTGCCATAGCGTCTACAGCGGCCATGGAGATGGGGAAATCGCCGATTATGTGGCGGTTGCCCGGGAAAAGGGGCTTTCAACGCTGGCTTTCACCGAGCATTATCCACTCAGCGACGCCTTTGACCCAACCCATCATGTCTCCATTGCCCCGCAACGACTTCAGAACTATTTGGACGACATTGCAGACGCTAAAGCTGCCAATCCTGGTCTTGAAATTCTTTATGGCTGCGAACTGGATTATCTGGGCGATGATGAGGATCGCGATTTGAAACTGGAAGATTTCGAGGTGTTCGATATCGTGTTAGGCTCGGTTCATATCATTGATCGCTGGGCTTTCGATAATCCTCACAATCGCGATCGTTGGGATATTGCCGAAGAGCCGGATCGTATCTGGCGTCGTTATTTCGATCTGTGGTGTCAGGCGGTGGCCGATACGACTAAACCCTATACCGTGATGGCCCATCCGGATCTCCCAAAGAAATTTGGCGTTTATCCGAATGCTGATCTACAGCAGTTTTACAACCAGGCAACCGAGGCCATCGTCGGCACCGATCGCATGGTAGAAGTAAACACGTCTGGTGGCTACTATGCCTGCCATGAGATGTTTCCGGCGCCAGCGTTTCTGCAAAGCCTCTGCAAAGCGGGAATTCCCTGTACCGTAGGAGCGGATTCCCATACTCCCGCCAATGTGGCGCGAGATATCGAGGCGGCTTACAAGTATATGTACGATGCCGGGTATCGCCAGGTGACTGTGCCTACGGCTCATGGCGACAGGCGAACCATCGATCTTTAGTTTTAGGGCAAGAGATTTCGAGTAAAAGTTTTAAGTTGAAGACACAAGGGCAAGAGAAGAGGTATTGATCATGGCGTTTGATTCCGACCCTTCAGTCCCAAGAGCCGCGTCAGAGGCGCTCAGCCGTCTATCCACCGGTCCGCTTTCCCAAGCTCCGCGGACCTTTACTCTCGGTCTCATCGAAGAAATACTGCTTCGTGACTATCCACTTTGCGATGCCGAGGAATGGGATCGCATGGGGCTTTTGGTGGGCGATCCCGAAGAGGAACTCAGTCGGGTGGCGGTGGCGCTTGATCCCACCGTGCCCGCTATCGAGGCCGCCGCGGCTGCCGGCGCCAATCTGCTGCTTACCCATCATCCGGCTTTCTTGGAGCCACCTGCTCACTTTGGACCGGCGAGGTCGCCTCTGGTCAACTCGGGCGCTGTGGTTTATAAGGCCATCGCTTCCGGGGTTGGTCTCATGAATGTCCATACCGCATTGGACTGCTCACACGCCGCGGCGAAAGTTTTACCCGGACTTCTCGGCTTGGTCTTCACCGGTCAGCTGGCTTGCCCGCTGCCTCATGACAAAACTAAAGGCTATGGGCAGCTTTGTCAGCTTTCAGAAGACGATCATGGTCTCTCTTTGGAGCAGCTTGCCGCTCGTTGCCTTTCGATCTTTGGAAGACCACCTCGTGTTTGGGGAGATCCGGGGCGTCCCATCAACCGCGTTATCACGATGACTGGTTCAGCCAATGGCACAATCGCCACATGTCTTGGTCTTGGAGCCGATTGCGTCGTGTGCGGTGAGTTGAGCTATCACAAAGCTCTGGATGCTTCTCTCGCTGGCCTGAGCGTTATCGAACTTGGTCATGATGCGAGTGAGCTGCCGCTTGTCGCGGTCCTGGTCCAGAGCCTGCTGAGGGCGGCGGTGCCACCGGAGATGATGCTTGCAGTCGACGAAAGCAGACGCTGGACTACACCGGAAGCGGTGCGGCTGTGAGCCGGCGAGTAACGTCTTTGTAAACCCTTTGGTCGAACCAGGTCAATCCTGCTATGCTGTCTTACGGTTTTAAAGAGAAGGGAAGAGTCCATGGAAGCTTCTGCTCATGAATTAAGCGCTCTTGAAGAACTCCAAAAGGTGGATCTCGAAATCCTTCACCTCAATCAGCGTTTAGCCAACTTGCCCCAGCGTGACATCATCATGGTCGCACGCCAGAAAAAAGAGGCTCTAGAGGAAAAGCGCGAGAGCATTGCCGCTCTCAAACGGGAGACAAACAAGAAGCTCACGCGAATCAATGACGAAGACGCTTCACTGGTGAAAAAAGAACAAGGGGTTCAAGCGGCGATAGCCGCCACACGGGGCAACTATCGACACATCGAGGCTCGTACCAAGGAGCTTGAGGGCATCGGTAAGCGGAGGGCTACGCTTTCAGGCGATCGTGACAAGATCAGTGCAGATCTGCAGCGCATCAATGGGTTGGAGGTCCAAGTCGTACAAGCCATTGCTGCGATTTCAACGAAGGAACAGGAGGCGGTGGCCACCTTCCAAGAAGAGGGCGGTGCTCTTAAAGAGGAAATCGCCGCTCTCGAGTCTCAGCGGGAGACGTTAATTCCTCAGATCAGTGAGTCGATCATGAAGTCCTATGATCGGATTGCGGCCCGTACGGGTGGTGTGGCTGTCGCTCATCTCGAGGGTGATCGTTGCGGCGCATGCCGTCACACCATCGAGGGTGGGCATCTTATCGATCTGCGCGCTCAAAGGCCTTTGGGTATTTGCCCTTCGTGCAAGAGGTTACTCATCATCGATGGGTCGAATAGCTGAGCTGCGTCCATAAGTGAAGAGACAAAAATAAACCCGCCTTGTGGCGGGCTTATTTTTGCGGTTTATGTGGCGCAACGCCTAGGCGCGTTCCACCTTGCCAGACTTAATGCAGGTAGAGCAGACGTTAGCTCTGCGCACATGGCCTTCTGCGTCGCGAATCGTAACCTTCTGCACATTGGGGCGGAAGGAGCGGTTGGAGACACGGTGGGAGTGGCTGATGCTGCGCCCGGCTACCGGGTGCTTGCCGCAGACTTCACAAACCTTAGACATGCGATCAACTCCATAAATAATCGTTTTTAGCCCTGATGGACTGCATAATCTTGATTAGAGCCAAAATACTATAGCACAAGCCTTTGAAGCCTCTCAAGAAATAATTATGGAATATCAGGTTTCAGTCTCAGCCATAAGGCACTTTGACTTGTTTCTGTGCGGTATACTCCATTACTTGACCGCTTGCGTTAAAGTGGTAGGAGTTTTTAAATTTGCCCTTTTGGACAATAGCCACGAGAGAGGAGTCTTATGGATCCTGTCATTCCTGGCACGCTTCATGTGGCCAATGAGGTGTTGGCGGATATTGTCGGCAACGCGGCGATGGAATGCTATGGAGTCGTGGGTATGACGGCGCCCAATGCCGTTGATGGTATAGGGAAGATCCTCCCGGCTTCGCGTCTTCGTCGTGGCGTGGTGGTCGTCTCCACCAACGAGGGCATCAAGGTTGACCTGTATATCGTCGTGGAATATGGCACCAACATCGCGACGGTTGCCCGGAATCTCGTGGATCAGGTCACCTTTGCTTTGAAAGAGTACGCTCGTGTGCCTATCGCGAGCGTCGATGTGCATGTTCAGGACGTGAAAATCCGTCACTAGAGAGTTGTGTGCGTTACCCAGAGGAGTACCAACCGCTATGTCAAGCACTTACACAGCCAACGATGTCATTAACGCTATTGCCTCGGCAAGTGCATTGTTGAGTTCTCGCAAGGAAGAGATTAACCGTCTCAATGTGTTTCCCGTTCCCGATGGTGATACGGGAACCAATATGTCGCTTACCATCGAAAGCGTCGTTTCGAATCTTGCGAAACTTCGCGCCGATGCTCCGGTAGCAGATATTCGTCGAGCCATCACGACGGGCGCTTTGATGGGCGCTCGAGGCAATTCTGGTGTTATCACCTCCCAGATTTTGCGTGGTCTGTGCGAAGGTATCGCCCAGGCTGATGGTTTTACGGTTCAGGCAGTGGCTCTGGCTTTTGACAAGGCGGAGGAAGTGGCGTTCCAGGCGGTCCGTAAACCGGTTGAGGGCACCATTTTGACGGTACTTCGGGATAGCGCCGAAGAGGCTCAGCGGGTGGCCGAGGAAGAACTGCCCCTTGATGATGCACTAGAGGCTATCGTCGAGGCTGCGTACAGTTCAGTGCAGCGCACTCCCGATCTTTTACCCGTGCTGAAGGAAAACGGCGTCGTCGACGCGGGCGGTTATGGACTTGCCATCCTGTTTGATTCTTTCGTGTCTTCGCTTCTGGGCAAGGAAGGCACGGCGGGCGCTGCCTTTGACGCCCTGCGAGTGGGGCAAGAACCCAAGGTTGAGATCGAGCATATTCAGGACTGGGAAGACTCCGAGTATCGTTACTGCAATGAATTTCTGGTAGATTCGGATACGCTGGACCGTGAGGCGGCTTTGGAGTTTCTCTCCACGATGGGTGATTGCGAACTTTGCGTCGGTGATCATCCACGCTTTAAGGTACATGTCCACTCCAATCATCCCGATCAAGTATTGGCCTACTTCCTTCAATTCGGCCAACTCTCCGAGGTCTACATTCACAACATGGAGCTGCAGTCTGCGGAGCGAAACGAAAAGCTCGCGGCGGAGCAGGCAGAAAACCCCAAGCCTTTGGGATTTGTGGCGGTAGCCAACGGAGCGGGCAATGTTGAGATCTTAAAGAGTCTGGGTGTTGATGTGGTCGTGTCGGGGGGACAGACCATGAACCCGTCCACCAAGGATATCTTGGATGCGGTTGAGCGGGTTCACGCTGAGAAAGTCATCATCCTCCCCAATAACAAAAACATCATCATGGCTGCTCAAAGCGCCGCCGAACTAGCTGATCGGCCTTGTGGCGTCGTGCCCACGCGCAGCATTCCTCAGGCGTTTGCCGCCATGTTCGTCATCGATTCTGACGCCTCCTTGGAAGAGAACATCGAGGAGATGACTGCGGCGTTGGACGACGTGCAAACCGGCGAAGTGACCACTGCCATCAAGGATTCCAAGGATGCCCATGACAACCCCGTGAAGGAGGGCGATGTCATCGGTATCGCCGACGGATCCATTGAGGCGGTCGCCGACAGCGTCGACAAGGTCGTGATGCAGCTTCTCGGTTGGATGAAAGCCGAGGATGCCGATACCTTGACCTTGCTGGCCGGGAAGGATTATCCCGATTCCTCCTTTGATGCCTTGGTCAAAGAGATCGAAGCCAACTACGGGGATTTAGAGATTGATCGGCACCGGGGTGGCCAGCCGCTTTATCCCATGATTCTTTCGTTGGAATAGATGGCGTCTTCTTTTAAGCCGGCTCTAGCGCCGGGTCAATCGGTGGAAATGTAAGCCAGCCATGCAAGGATCGTCCCAGCGTCCTTTAGACCGTTTGGCCGCGACACTTTCTTTCGATGAAGATGTTCGCAAGGTTCGCTTGGTAAGTCCGGGCCGCGCTCAGGCTTTATCCCAGTTGGGTATCGAAAGCGTCCGGGATTTGCTGGATCATTTTCCACGGCGCTATATCGACCTTTCCTCGGTCAAAACCATCGCTTCCGCCGCAATCGGACAATCCTGCACGATTCAAGGGCGCGTTCATGAGATCAAGCTCAAGCGCCCGCGACCTCGCCTTAGTTTGGTAGAACTCAGTTTGGTTGATGACACCGGCGTGCTTATCTGCACCGTGTTTCGACAGCCTTGGCTAATGGACTCTATCAAAGCAGGTGACAGTCTTGCTCTGGCGGGGAAAGTGGAGTTCTCCTACGGTTTCAAACGTATGACCAACCCCTTTATCGAGGCTCTCGGCGATGAGCCGATCAAGGGAAAAATCATTCCGGTTCATCCTGCTTGCGAGAAAATCTCAGCGGCGTGGATGCGGCGGCTCATAACTAATGGCTTAGAGTTAACTCGAGGTCTTTTGGATCCGCTTCCTTTGGAACTGAGAGAAAAGTATCACCTGATGAGCCGTGGAGCTGCGCTTGAAGCCATCCATTTTCCTACCTCGATGGATGAGGTCAAAGAGGCTCGCCGTCGTCTGGCCTATGAGGAGCTTCTGTTTCTTGAGTTGTTTTTGATGATTGAGGGAAATCGCCAGGAACCTGGCCTTCATGCCTTCGAGCATCGGGTGGACGGGCCGGCTGTGACAAGCCTGATGGAACATCTGCCGTTTGAGCTAACCGATGACCAGCGACAAGCTCAAGGAGAGCTTTTCCAAGTTCTTGCGGCACCAACTCCAGCAAATCATCTAATTCTCGGCGACGTGGGCACCGGTAAAACCATACTCGCTGCCTTCGGGGTGGCTGCGGCTGCTGATAGCAATGGTCAATCATTGTTTATGGCTCCCACCGAGGTGCTTGCCCAGCAGCATTTCGACAGTCTGTCGCCTTTGCTTTTGGCCTCCGGTATTCGTTTGGGCTTGTTGACAGGCTCAACTCCGGCTCATGAGAGAGCAAAACTTCTTGAGGATTTCGCCTCAGGGCGTATCACTGGACTCATAGGGACTCATGCTCTTCTTGAGGATGAGGTACGCGCACAGAATCTGAGCTTGGTGATCATCGATGAGCAGCAGCGCTTTGGCGTGGAACAGAGAGCGAGGATGCTTGCCAAAGGAGCGCTTCCCGACGCCGTCTATCTCACGGCGACCCCTATACCTCGCTCCCTGGCTCTAGCGCTTTTCGGAAACTTGAGTCTTTCGTATCTGCACGAAAAGCCACGCAAAGGCAGCGGACGCACCACCCAGGTGCTGACCAAAAGCCAAAAGGGTCAAGCCTATGACGCGGCTCTCGCGGCACTTAGTAGGGGAGAGCAGGTCTACGTGGTATGTCCTCTCATCGGTCTTGACGGCAAAGCGCGAGATGCCAAGGCGGCCCGCGCCTCGGAAGATGATGCGGAGGAAGAGGAGTTTCATCCGCGTATAGCCATCGAATCCGAGGAGGATTTGAGCGGAGAAGATACTGTGGCCGCCACCAAAGAAGCCGAGTTGCTGCAATCCACCGTGTTTAGCGATTATCGTGTCGGCCTTCTCTATGGTTCGCTGCCACCAGATCAAAAGCATGCGGTTATGGAAGGCTTTCGAAATGGGTCGATCGATGTGCTTGTGACCACGACGGTCATTGAGGTGGGAGTCGATGTGCCCAATGCGACCGTGATGATCATAGAAGATGCGGATCGCTTCGGGCTTTCCCAGCTACACCAGTTGCGTGGTCGAGTAGGGAGAGGGGAAAAGCCCGGTCAGGTCTTTCTCATTTCCGCGTCAAAGCAAGAGGCAGCGCTTAAGCGACTGGCTGCGATGCAGTCCACCGATGATGGCTTTGAGCTCGCCAGCTATGACTTATCTCTTCGCCGGGAGGGAGACATTCTTGGTAATCGTCAATCGGGCGCGTCGGTGCTTAAAATCGTGAACGTGATACGCGATGGCCGCATCATTGAGGCCGCCCATCGCGACGCGGCGGAAATCATCGAGTGTGATCCTTATCTCGAGTCAATGGAGCATAAGGCCTTGGCGCGTGAATTGAGGCAGGTCTTTGACGAGGAGCATTCTCAGCTTGCGGGCGGCTAGGCGTAAAGGGAGATAATCATGAGGATCATCGCGGGCATATGCCGCGGACGCAACTTAAAAGCTCCTAAAGGTATGAACACTCGTCCCACCACCGATCGCGTGAGAGAGTCACTGATGAGCATTATCTCCAGTGCTCGAGGAGGCTTTGAGGACGCCTTTTGCCTTGACGCTTTCGCCGGATCGGGCGCTTTGGGTTTCGAGGCGCTCTCGCGAGGCGCCGCGGCTGCATGCTTTTGCGATAAGAGTCCCCAGGCTATCGAGGTTTTGAAGGAAAACGCCCGAAGCCTCGGATTTAATGTGGGGCAGGCGATCATTCGCCGGACGGATTGCTTAAAATCGGCGACACCTACGCTTCATCGCCCCTATGATCTCGCGTTCCTTGATCCTCCTTATCGATTCGACCCCGCTGATATCATCGGCTTGGTCTCAGCGCTCGATCATCGAGGCGGATTGGATCAGAACTGCCTCATAAGCTATGAGCATGGGGCTGAGAGCTGTCCGCTGGTCGATAGGGCGCTCGAGAAGACGGTATTTGCGCTTGTCTCTAGGCGGACTTGGGGTGATACTGTCATAGACTTTATTCGCCGAGATCCCGAGGTTCTCACAAAGGATTAGGCAGAAAGAGCAGATCAGAGCTCTCACGACGGTTCTTGTAACGATCAAGGAGAAGAACTATGACGCGAGTGGTTATTCCGGGTACCTTCGATCCGATCACATCGGGGCATTTGGATATCATTACCCGTGCCGCACAAATCTTTGACGAGGTTATCGTGGGCGTTGCTGCTTCCCGGGCAAAGCATCCTCTCTTTGATCTTGAGAAGCGCACCGAATTCGTAAAGCAGGCGACGCAATCGCTGCCGAATGTGCAGGCGAAGGCCTTTGACGGCTTGCTCGTGGATTTCGTGCAAGAGGTTGAGGCAACGGTTGTTGTCAAAGGCCTCAGAGCGATCACGGACTTCGAATACGAGTTTCAGCAATCCGCCCTCAACGGCCAGTTGAACAATAAGATCGAAACCATGTTCATCATGTCGCCGCCGCAATACATGTTTCTTTCCTCATCTATCGTGCGCGAGATCGCCAGCCTTCATGGAGATTTCAGTGAATTTGTCCCCTCCTGTGTCGAAGAGGCGCTTTTAAGGGAATTCGAAGGGAAGTAGTGACCGCTATCTGGCATAATGTTTTCGTTTAGCTACCGTACCCTTGCATTCTTTTGATGCGTGTTAGAATAAATAGGGTATACGTTAAACAAACCTGCACAGGCTATAAACGGACCATAAACGCAGAAGTATACGTTGTATAAATTGGGTGGGGGGATTGACTATGGACGAAACGGGTGTGCTTGGCTTATTGGAGGAGCTTTCAATCCTCCTCGAAGATTCAAAGCCAGTGTTCGGTAAGAGCAGCTTTCGCCAGGTAGACGTGGCAGCAGCCTTCGAGATCATGGATGAAATCCGCGATACGTTCCCGGCTGAGTTCTCTCAGGCTCGTCAGATTGTGCGGGAGCGTCAAAGCTTGCTTGATGACGCCGAAGCTGAAGCCAACCGCATGATCGAGGATGCGCGCAGCCAGGCCATGACCATCGCCAGCGAACAAGAAATCGTGAGAATCTCCCAGCAGCAGGCTGATACGATTCTGGCCGATGCCCGGGAATTGGAGCGTCAGACTCGTGCGGGAGCCGAGGATTACGCTGACGAGGTTTTCGGTCACGTAGAGCAAAGTCTCGACACCCTGCTTACCAACGCCCGTCGTTGTCGTGATCGTCTTAACTCAAACTCGATAGGACTGCGCTAAACATTTCCTTTCACTTCTCGAACTTTTCGAATTCGACGGAGGGGACAGATGGACCCGATTCGTATTCACATAGCACCGGAACTCTTCGCGCCTGCGGAGAGTTCTCATTTTGAGGGCATTGCCGAATGGCCAATCTTGAAGGCAGGCCCCGATCTTTATAGCTTCGATGAGCCCATTCGCTGGTCGGTCGAGGTCACCAACACGGGGGATGCCTTTTTGGTGACGGGTACCGCCGAGGTGTTGGCGAAAACATCCTGCGCCCGATGCCTCGATGAGGTAAGCTTGCCTCTTTTTGGTGAGATAGAGGGCTATTACCTGATCGATCCTCAGGATTCAGCGCCGGAGGATATGGATGAGGATGAATTCGAATATCTTCCGGCCGATCATTCGATTGATGTGTCACCCTTGATTCAAGCTGCTCTTTTGCTTGAAGTCCCCTATGTCCCTCTCTGTAAAGATGATTGCAAAGGCCTCTGTCCAGAATGCGGTGCCAACCTCAATGAGGGTCCTTGCGGCTGTGAGCAGTCAAAAGAAGAGGATATTGCTACAAATCCTTTTGCTGCCTTAAAAGATCTCAAATTCGATAACGAAGGTTGAGGTCGCGGAAAGTAGCAAACGATGGGAGTAGTAGACCTTAGACAGCTGGCCAAGCATCTCCTTTTTGCGGTGATAATGGGCGTTGTTGGGGCTGCTGTCTCCGCCGTTGTCGTTTTCGGGCTCACGGCTATCTTTGACTTTTATGTCGAACATCGCTGGCTTGTCGTGCTTTTACCTGTATTAGGCCTTGTCAGCCTTTGGCT
>CANRPV010000012.1 GCA_947632575.1 uncultured Eggerthellaceae bacterium
TCTTGTCGGATTCGAACCAACGACCCCGAGATTACAAATCACGTGCTCTGGCCAACTGAGCTAAAGAGGCGGGTCTTACTTTTGTTTTGCCTTAGCCTTTCGCCGCGTTGCGGCCCTAAAAGCGATTGCAAAGTTACGCACTTTTTCCATATCTGCAAACATTTGCGACATTTTTTTGTTACAGTCCCCGATTTTTTTGAGGATTTCAGCTCTTTTCACACAAATACACACTTGATTCACACCGTTTTCAGTTCTGCCGGCAGATTTCTATATTTTTTTGGGCGGAATCATCAGGCTGCCGGCGCCAGCGGAGGCTGCGGCCGGTCCGGGCGCCCTCCGAACAGCCGGTGCTGCAACACAAGCGCCGCCGATACCACCGCTGTGCCGGTGATGACCCACGACACGGGATACACAAGCATCAGCACATGGAAATCATTATACACCGGATGCACTGTATAGACCCACACAAGCCTGAGCACACACGTGCCGAATATCGTAAGCACCATCGGCAGCACCGAATACCCCAGACCGCGCATATATGCGCCCGAAATCTCGTAGCTGCTGGCCAGCCACTGGAACATCAGCGCCGTATGCAGGCGTATGGAAGCATAGCGGATAACCTCCGGATCCGCCGTGAACACCGCCAGGAAAACGCTCTGGCCCCACACTATCCCCACATTGGCCAGCAGCGAAAGACTCGCGGCATACGTCATGCATATCCTCACAGCCTTGCGGCAGCGGCTGTAAAGACCCGCGCCGTAGTTCTGACTCACAAACGCTATCGTGGCCGCCCCGAAGGAATTTATTATATAATAGCAGTATGCCTCATAAGTGAGGGCCGCTGCCGAACCCGCCACGGCGTCGGCACCGAATTTATTGATGGACGACTGTATGAAGATATTGGAAATAGAGAACACCATGCCCTGCAGACCCGCCGGCACACCGATCTGAAGCATCTTCTTAAGGTCGGCCCCGCTCATCGCTATCTTCCGCAGGTCGAGCCGGAAGGGTTCCGGCTCGCGGGTGAGCAGCCACACTATTATCCCGGCATTGACGGCATTGGCCACCACGGTACCTATGGCCACGCCCGCCACACCCATACCGAAACACGCCACCAGCACCCAGTCGAGCACCGTGTTGACCACCGTGGCGGCCATCAGCGCGTAGAACGGTCGCCGCGTGTCGCCCATGCTCCTCATTATTGCCGAGCCGAAATTATATGCCATCATGAACGGCATGCCGCAGAAATATATGCGGAGATAGGTCGTGGCGAGGTCTATCACGTCGGGGGGAGCGCTCATCAGCTCCAGTATGGGCCGCGCCAGAGTAGTGCCGGCAACCAGCAGTATCAGACCGCTCGCCACCGACACCACGGCCACCGTGCCCACCGAGCGCCTCACGGCGCTGTCGTGGCGCTGACCTATATAATTGGCTATGACCACGTTGGCACCCACGGCGATACCCAGAAACAGATTCACCATTATGCTGATTATCGGCCCGTTGCTGCCAACGGCCGCCATGGCGCGCGAAGTGTCATAACTGCCTATCACCGCCACATCCACAGCGTTGAACGACTGCTGCAGTATGCCGCTCGCTATCAGCGGCAGCGAGAACACGAAAATTTTGCCCCACAACAGCCCGTGGAGCATATCTATCTGATTGGAGTTTTTTCCCATAGCTTTTGAGCTGCAAATTTACGCATTCCCGCCGAATATACGGCTTATCTATTTTTCGGAGATATATACCGAAAATATTACGGAAAAAATTCCATAATCTCGCGTATAATTTCTAATTTTGCCCTCATAAATAATTTAACCTCACATTTCTATTATGAGTGAACGTCCGTTTTCCGACAAATTCGACATCGTGGGCAGCTTCCTGCCCTCTCCCGAACTCATTGAGGCCCGCAACGCTTTCGATGCAGGCCGCATCGACGCCGCCGAGATGCGCCGCGCCGAAGACCGTGCAATAGCCTCGCTTGTCGAGCGCCAGCTCAAGGCCGGACTCCCGTTCGTGACCTCCGGCGAACTCCGCCGCCGCGTCTGGAACAAGGATTTCTACTTCGGCCTCGGCGGTATTGAAAAGGGTCGCGTGGAAGACGACGCCCTGCGCCGCAACCTCCCCGCCTTCGCCGACCTCATGCTCTTCAAGGCCCCGATTTCCTATAATCCTGAGCATCCTTTCTTCAACGACTTCAAGTTCCTTTACGATACTGCCGCCGGACGCGCCCAGGTGCGCCAGACTATCCCCTCCCCCGCCGACCTCTATCTGGAGATTCTCACCATCACCGACGATGATCCCGGCCGCGTATATCCCTCGCCTGCCACGCTTATCGACGACATAGCCGGAGCTTACCGCGAGACAATACGCCGCTTCTACCAGCTCGGATGCCGCCATCTCCAGCTCGACGACACCGCCGCCGGACAGCTTGCCGACTCATCCTTCCTCAACACGCTCATTCTCGGCGGCATCGATCCCGTCAAGCTCCAGAACGACATCATCACCCTCATCAACAAATCCATAGAAGGTCTGCCGGCCGACATGGGCATATCGCTCTTCGTGTCCGGCGGTGTGAACGTCGTTCCGGCATGGCGCACAGACGATACGCCCGACAACGTACTGGCCAACCTGCTCCGCAACGTAAACATCCGCCACTTCTTCCTCCCATTCTCACCCTCCGACCCCGAACAGCTCGACATCCTGCGCTTTCTGCGTCCCGGAAGCATCGTGACCCTCGGACTGCTCTCGGCCCACATGCCCTTCTCCGACAAGATTCCCTACGTGCGCAACGCCATAGAGCACGCACGCCGCTATCTCCCCGCCGAAGCCATCTCCATAAGCCCCACTCGCGGCTCATAGAATAGCTGATAATCGTTTGATTATCAGCTATTTCTGTAAAATCGGGTATAAACAGAGTATAAACTTTCGACATAAAATATACTCTCGAAGAGAACCAAACAGAATCGATGTTCTTGCTACATTCAAAGAAAAGCTGTAACTTTACCTAAAACTGATTCCACATGATAAGCGAGCTGATACAAAACCTTATTGCCATCAATAACATTGCTGAAGGACAAGACCTATCCTTTGACAATGCTTTGTCAATCGTCAAGAAGTACGATGTCATGCCGGAGCCAAATGACCTGATCGATGAGGCTGAGATAATGGCTACATCTGATATAGATGCATTGGAGAAATCAGGCATCGAACTTAAGAGGGAGTCGGAACGATTTCTGAATTTCTCGCTGTCCCGGCTCCTGAACAGCGATTTCAAGACCATTGCTCAAAGTCACACAAATACCTTTTATGAACGGTTTCAAACTGCAGAGGACGACTTGAATCCATATTGGAAAGCCTATTGTCAGCTCAATAACCGGCTTGACTACCTTGACGTCAATAGTCGAGATTACCAAGAAACGGAGAAATGCTGTGCAGAAGCCAAGGCGGAGCATGACGAACGACAAAAGGTTGTTCACAGACTATATTCCGAATATCACCAGGCTCTCAAGGATACTGGGCCGATACTCTTTTTCAAAGTCGAATATCTGGAAGTAATCATTTTGAAATATCGTGATATCGCTTCGGCGATACTTGCAGACATCAAACGAATCAAGGAGGGTTGCTCATGACGAAGCTTTTGATGAAAGATGCCGAGCAGTTTCGCGATACCGTATCTGCCAAGCTATGCAACTGTCTTTATGATGCCTGCAATGAAGTCCTGTTTGAATTTACTACTCCTATAATGTTCAGCGTTCACATGAATCTGAGATTGGAACAGGATTTCTTTAGGCTAATAAAATTCAAGCAGCTTCATATATGTTATATGGTGTATGCTGTGGAGAGATTAATCTCTCCGTCTGCACTTGGCAAAGAATGGTCAATGCTGTTCCTGAAACGTTGCGGAATAAGTCAGACCTATTATAAAAGCCATAGGCTTGATGACGCAAGAAGCGATGTCCCGGCCAACATAGAATTTCGCGAAAACATAGAAAACGCGATCAAAGCCTGGGAAGAGATGAGACGCGCCACACGCTAATCACAACTTCAACACAACAGAATCCGATTTTAAAAACTCATAACGCGCTATATCGCTGCAATCCAGCGAATAGCGCGTTTACATTTTTTATATTTCGACACATTGCGCCCACATGGTGTCACTTTGGAGAGGCGATAACTTTGCATCGGAAACGAAAGGTACTCAATGCATGCCAAGAATACCCGGGTATTTCCAAAAGTATCTACGAAAATCAGACATTAAATTATGCAAAGAAAACTTCTCACCTCTAAGGAAGCAGCGCAGTATCTCGGCATATCGCTATCCTTTCTCCGTAAGATGATGATGAATCGCGTCATCCCAATGTACAAGCCAAACGGCAAACTCTGCTACTTTGATCCCGCAGACCTCGACGCTTACCTCACCAGTGTCCGTATTTCTTCTCAGGATGAAATCAGAGAGCGCGCCAACGATTATCTCCACAAAAAAAGTAAACATGCCCTCTGACGGAGTTAATCTCTATGGACTGACTCATTTCTTCTGGTTGGAGAATGAGTATGATCCATTCCCCGCTTCGGCTATCGCCATGTTCTTCTTTTTGCTCGAACGTGCCAACAATCGTCGCTGGAAAATGCCGTTCAAATGTCATACCTCCGTTATCAGCCATGCTATCAGTGTATCGCGACAGTCGGTAATTACGTCCAGAGATATTCTTGCTTCACGCGGTATGATTACCTTCTATCCCGGTAAAAGCAGGAATACTCCGGCATCATATACCATCGAAACCGATTCAAGAAAATGGGCCTCTCACTTGACGGTCGACTTGACAGATGAGAGAACGGTAGGCTTGACTGATGGGTTGACAGTAAAGTTGTCGGAAGACTTGTCACCTTATAATATAAAAGAAGAGAAGAATAAAGATACAAAATCTTCTATTTATAAAGCCGAAGAGAAAAAATTTTTGAGTATTGATGAACTCGAAAAACTGTTTCTTTCCGATAAGGCTTGGCAAGCCAATCTCATTTCCTTCCTGTCGGCAGATACCAAAATCGGCTCAGACACTCTCCAGCGACAAATCTCATATTTCTTTCAGCTCCAAAAGTGCAGCGGAATCGACCGCAGGGAAGAAAAGGAGTGTCGCACTCACTTCACCAACTGGATTAAAAAACAATTAAAAGAAAATCCTAATGGAATTCATAAACAACGGGAGCCTGATAAGCGTAGAGGCTCTGATATCACGGCTTTTTCAGCGAAAGAGTATGACGGAGCGTTTTAAGCTCCCGATGACACAACTACAGGCCGAACAGCTGATGAAGGCGGCGATAAAGGCCGAAGTTGAATACCGACACCGTAAGTTTGAGGTAAACCGATATGTGGAGACACAGATCTCCATAATGTCGGAATGGCTTACCGGAGACAGCTCGAAATTCGGGCTTCTTCTCTGTGGCGGTGTCGGCAATGGCAAAAGTACCTTTGTGAAGGCTTTCCAAAATCTTCTCAACAATCTGAACCTTCGGGATGAGAATAGCAGCGGATATAGAAGCATGCGTATTCTTGATGCCCGCTCAATCACGAATGTCTGCAAATCTGACTACCGGGCATGGGAAGCACTTTGCAAAGAGAGAATGCTGGCAATCGATGACCTCGGCATTGAACCGCTGGAAATCCAGGACTACGGGAATATATTGTCACCGATAGTAGATATGCTTACGCGCCGATATGACAAGCAGCTGTTCACCATGGTCACTACCAATCTCACTCCTCAGGAAATCAGAGCGAAATATGGCGAGCGTATAGCCGATCGATTCAACGAGATGATGACGAAAATAGTGTTCGAGAACCCTACTTATCGAACAGACAACTTCAATGAATAAAATGAAACAATCACAAACACTCTCATCAACGGAGTTCGACTCCATCGTGCCGGTCGATGACCTATGCATTGCTGTCGGTCTGGTCTGCACATCGCAGCGACGTGCTTTGAGGCACTACGCCCTCCCTGACGGTCGGGAGCTGACCGTCAACACGGCCCGAAATGAGTGGGCCATGAAGAACCCTGATTGCTATGGCACCGCATCGCAGCTCGCTCAACAGTTCGGGCTCGCAGAGAATGGAGATTTCTTCGCTACCATGCAGATAATTGATGTTCTGTATCTCAAGAGAACCGGTGTTCCGAGTATGTATCCAACGGCAGCTTTGAGTGTCCCGGTGTCCGGATTTACCAGGGATAAGAACATTGTGACTTCGGAACTTGATTTCCTGATGACCCAGCTCGGCATTTCTCTGAAAACTTTAAGCCGCTATGCTGAGGAAGGCTCGGTACCTAAAGCAAAAGGTCGCGGGCAAGAAAGAGTCCTGGCACTCCCGGCCGGCGAGCATGGTTACATCGGATTCAACGGTAACTGTTACCGATGTATCGGTGACGGCGGAATGACATCTTTCGGTGAGCGGCGCAAGAACCAGATATGCATGGTGTATGAAAATTCCCTGGACTTCCTCGCCTTGATGGAACAGGTGCAGCGTAACGGAGTCCATCCGAGCATGGCACGCCGCTATCATATCATCCTCAACGGCAAGAGAGGCCTTGGAGACGCCTGCGAATATCTGAAAGCCAATCCCGACTTTCTTGAGGTACGCTGCTTCATGCCGGAGAATGAATTCGGCAACAAAGCTTTTGCCGCCATCAACGATGCAGTGAAAGGCACTGCGGTCAACCGTTCGGAGATGTATCACGGCTTCGGCTCACTTCTCGGCAAATACCTCCCGAAAGTTCCGGAAGCATACCGTAAATGGAAAGCCTCGCTTGTCGCTCAAAGCACTCGGATCGAAGAATCAGAGAAGCGTGATGTCCGACAGGAACAGCCGGAGAAGGTAATCGACGTCACGCCTCTGCTTGGCGGTGAAAAGAATACTATGATCGACCGCGAGACGGGAGGGCTCAAGCTATGAGGGTGAGAAATGCTTTTGGAAATCGTGGTGCTCTGCAAGATGTGTTTTTGTCAGACACTCCGCTATCGCTCCGGCCCGAGAAAACACCCTTGCAAGGGGATACCCCTCGACCCGATATGTCCGACAGACCTTATGTCAAACCTGCGGTTTCAAGCCGCGCAAATTCTATAACGAAATGAATGCAAGAGTTGGGCGATCGTCCGACATAGCCCATAGTCTGAATTATGCGCAGAATCGCGAGAAGGATGGCAGAATTCTGCTTGCCAACTTCACGGGTCTGTCTGCTACTCCGAAGGAACAGGCCCGCGACTGGATGGCCACGGCCAACAACTACAAGACCCAGTGCTACACGATCGTCATCTCCTTCACCCCTGACGAGACTGTAATGCTCCGCTCGATGCCCGACAATGGCCGGGATAAACTCCGTACCATAATCAGGGATTTTCTCGATGAGCTGGCTGACCGCGGTAATAATGTCGAGGAATGTCCCTATATCGTGGCGCGTCATGACAACACCGACAACGAGCACTATCACATCGTGATCCGAACCACCGATATCAACGGCAAACGGTTCCGCGACAAGTACATCAAAAAGAACGCCAACCGCGCTGCTGCCTGCATCGCCATGAAGTACGGACTCGAAGCGCCACCGAAAGCCGTCGAGCACGAGAAAGCCCATCAGGAGGCCGAGGGTAAACGCCGCAAAGAGAAGGCTCAGCGTCAGCACAAACCGTCGACAACGCAAGCAGAGATTGATAACAAGATGCGACGCAAGCGGGCCGTCGAGGAAGCCGCCAAGCGAAAAGCGATGCTCAAATATGTCATTGAGAAGCTTGCCAAGGAATCAGGTTCTGTCGATGCATTCATCTCAGGTCTTGCGGCTGAAGGCATCTCACTGACCAGAGACGAGAAGAAAGGACTGTGCGCCGTTATGACTGACACAGAAGGTAAGGTCCGAATGTATTCTCTTGCCAAAGACCTCGGGATAGACATGTCTCTTATCCCAAATCTCTCGGTTCATGAGAAACCGGTTCGCAAGGCGTCACAATCTTCTTCCTTGAGGCCCAATATATCGGCAAACATACCGCGCGCTGTATTGAATGTTGCAGGTAGCAGCGAATCCAGGAATGCCGAACACGAAATCAACAAAAGCTCCGATTCCGATGATCTTGACGAGGAATGGAAGCGCCACAATGGATACAAAATGTAAAAAAGAACTATGAAAAAGAGCCCCTCAGCCTTGCAAAACAGACGCAAGCAAAAAAATCTGGAGGAGAATCTGACTGAGCGCATCACCTTCCGTATCTCCGCTACCGAAAAAGACCAGCTGAATCGTAAAGCAGATTCACGCGGCATCAAGCCGAGTCAGCTCTGTCGGCTGATCGTCATGCGTCGCCAGATACCTGACCACTCCCCTCAGACTCGCCGTTGGCTCCGAGACCTCGTGGGCATGCAGAACAACATCAATCAGCTCGCCCACTACGCAAACACGATTAAAGGTATCGATGACTGGGTATTGGATGCGCTGCGATTCATTATCTCGGAAGTCAACAAGGCTAAGAATATACTAACCAACAACGATAACAATCATGAGTAATCCATTTGATAACGTTCCATCTTCACCAGATGCGCCCGAAGCCATTGACAAGAAAACGGTTTCGAGACTTGAGAGCCTTTTGGATCGAGATGAGCAACTGACAGCCCGCAAGGAGGCGATCGTCAAACACGAAGAAGAAATTACAGGGGAAGTGTTCGAGACCCTGCTCAACGACGACGGCACCATGAAGGACTTCACCCACTCCGATGAGATCCGGAATCTGATTGACAAAACCGGCAAAATGCAGCAGCAAGCTGAAGCCGCTTTTTCTGAAATCATCAGGTCCATACCCAGGAAGATCGTTGCCAGTTTAAGCGACGATGACCGCAAAACGCTCGCCTCCAACTTCCGGAGCTGGAAAGACGTGTTTAGACTCTATCTTCCCTCGATTGCCATAGTCGGATTCACAGTCGGAATAATCCTGATGGGCTCCATTATGCTCTACGTCTTCGCCTCCGACAAGAAAGAGGCCTATAAGCAGCGCATCGAGCAACTCGACCGGTGGTATGACGAGAACGCCGAGGCTGTCGCTTTCGGACAGTTCTACCGCGAGAACTTCCCCAAGAACTACCATCAATGGTACACCGGCCAATGGCAGCAGGACATCGCCTACCGCGACTCCCTCCGCCGCGCCTACTCCCTCGACCGACTCAAACGCCTATATAAAACTATGGAATAATACCATGGTACTACACCTTAACCATATCACATCCATAGTTTAACAACCAAATCTCTACTCAATGGCTTCGATAAAAGTAAAGTTTCGACCATCGACGGTGCCGGACCGTGAGGGCACGCTCTACTATCAGATTATCCACGATCGGAAGGTGCGACAGCTTCTGACCGAGTACAAGGTATTCCCGTCCGAATGGGACGATAGCCGATCAATGGTAACGACCTCGCAGCAGAGCGAACGCAAATCGCTAATCCTCTCAATCCGCGAACGCATCCGCTGGGATGTGGAGCGCCTGACCAAGATCGACCGCAAGCTCGATACTGACGGCCTGACTTACACCGCCGACGATGTGATCGACGAGTTCAACCGCTATGCGCATGAATACTCACTGTTCAACTACATGGAGGGCATCATCGCCCGCCTCAAACAGAACGGCAAGGTCAGGACCTCAGAGACCTACATATCCGCGCTCAACAGCTTCCGAAAATTTCGTCAGGACGAGGACATCATGCTCGACTGCATCACCTCCGAGATTATGGAAGCGTACGAGGCTTGGCACAAGAACCGTGGCGTGGCCCCCAACACCATATCGTTCTATACCCGCATTCTGCGGGCTGTCTACAATCGCGCGGTGGAGGACGACATCATCGAGAACCGCAATCCGTTCCGCCACGTCTATACCGGAGTCGACAAGACCGTCAAACGCGCACTGCCGTTAGCTGTCATCAAGAAAATCAAGGCATTGGACTTGTCTTTGACTCCCGCATTCGACTATGCCCGCGATATGTTCCTCATGAGCTTCTATCTAAGGGGAATGAGCTTCATCGATATGTCCTTCCTGAAGAAAACAGACCTCAAAAACGGTTATGTTACCTATCGTCGTCGCAAGAGCGGTCAGCAACTTATCATCGAATGGACAAAGGAAATGCAGATGATACTCGACAAGTATCCCGAGAACAAAAGCGACTACCTCCTTCCTGTAATCCGCAATCCCGGACTCAACGAGCGATGCACCTACCGTAACACCGGCTACAACATCAACCACAACTTGAAACGCATAGCCGGAATGGTCGGCGTAACAATCCCCCTGACCCTCTATGTCGCCCGCCACAGCTGGGCCTCAGCCGCCAAAGCCAAAGGCATTCCCTTATCTGTAATCTCCGAGGGTATGGGCCACGACAGCGAGGCGACAACACAAATCTATCTCGCAAGTCTCGACACCTCCGTAGTCGATAAAGCAAACTCGTTAATCCTCAAAAGCCTAAAATAGTATATTCAACCATACTCCCTTTAGGAGAAAATATTGCCTCAGTCCCGTCTGGGTCTGAGGCATTGTTGTTTAGCAATCGTCCAAATCTCTTGAATAGAGAGGCTTACTTGGACGCAAAGTTACAAAATAAATTTGACACTGCCATTATACTCAGCCAATATTATTAAACAAGGAAGGCAGATACTTTCAATATGTTTAGCAATCAAGTTTTGGCGGACCGTGTAACTGATTGATATTTATGAGAGGCAATAGGACATCCAAATCTCTATTCAAGAGAGGCTCATAAATAAGAGCGACCCTCTTTTCGGAAGTATGGCAACGCGTGTGATTGAATTGGTTAAATATCAATAGATTACCCCTCGCCACGCTATGTGAGAGAACACCGTTAAGTTACGAGATGTCTCCAGCGTCACTTGATGAATCTCCCTGTTGGTTCGTGCTGAACTACGTCAGACTTGCATTTCGGGACATGTGCAAAAAAGCCGTCGAAAGATTCAACAAGAGTCAGGACTGCGACCTCGAACTGTTTGCTCCCACCTATGTAATAAGGGAGGAGAAAAATGGCGAGGTCAGGATGAAGACTGCCAACCTGACGTTCCATTATGTATTCGTCCGGGGTGCTTTTTCCGACGTCAAGATGCTCTGCGCACAGCAAAACGGTTTCTCTTTCCTGATCGACCGCGGCAGCGCCGAGCGATATGCGACAGTCAGCGACCGCGACATGGCAAATTTCCAGAACATCGCCCGTGCTTACAGCAACTGCCTGCCCTATTTCTCTCTCGAAGACATCGATCTTGAGGAAGGCGATCTTGTGGAGGTCATCAACGGCGATTTTCCGGGCCTGATTGGAGTGTATATGCCTAAGCCTAAGAGCAAGTCGGGCAACATCATCCTCTCGGTCTACAACAAAGTCGGGACAATCGCATTTGATGTGAAAGCGACTGACGTGAGGGTGCTTGAGTTCTCTCATAAATCGACAAGGGCAAACGATCAGCTCGATGCGATTGTGCCGCATCTGCTCAGTGCGTTAAGATATCACAGATCTTCTGAGGCGCTCTCGGCGTCTCTCGCCGCAAAGTTGTCGGTATTCTGCAGCCGCATGAGCGTTGTCCGTCTCGAAACTCGCAAGCTTGATGCCAAGCTTCAGGCCGTGCTCTTCGGATGCAATTCAGTAATCGGCAACAAAGAAGCGGCCGAGAAGGCCAAAGCCCGCTATGAGAAGCTGAAAGATTCAGTGACCAATGAATGGACTCAAGCCTTGACCGCCTTGATTTTCGCCATAATTGACGGCGATGAGTCAGGAATAAGGAGTATAAGTGAAAGCCTCAAAACTCTGACGCCTGCGTCGAAAGCACAGAATATGCTTGTTGATGAATGTGCATTCTATATAGAACAGTAGCAGTATGGAAAGTATAACAATCGACACAGAGGTGCGCGAGAACATCTTAGAAACGATAGAAGAAGCCTCGCGGATAATCAATCGCGCCGATGACCTCAGGCTTTTCCTGAACGACACATCGAGGCAAAGTCGTGAAGCCATAGAGATCGTGAGATTGGCATCCGAATGGGTCAAGACAGTCGAGAGCGGTTTTAACTCATATACGCCAGGCGATGCATTGCTACTCACCGATCACTATGATTTAATGCATCGCGTTGCCTTTCGATTACCAGCCGATAAAAAGGTTCTTGACCGAATCATTCTCCGGGCATTTGATGCACGGATTCATGGTGACAAGAGTGTTGATGAATACATATTATATAAGGCTGTGGAACGTCGCATTTGGCAACGTGAAAAAGCGTTTCTCGACAAACCGCTGACATGGCTTAGTCTGAGTCTTGGAGAGTGGCATAAACAAGCCCTCAAAGGCTTCGACCATGCTGAACTGTCGGACTACGACATCATAAGCCGCGTGAACATCCTCCTGAACACCGACCTAACGGCATTCGAAGGCCGCAATCAACAGTCCTTCAAGCAACGACTGTTCAACCAATACAGCAGCTTCCTCGACTACGATGCATCCGCCAACCTCCTAATGACCTGCGCCCTCAACGACTTCCTCCACCTCTCCACCCGCTACACCCCAAAATGACCGAAAGCATGGCGACGTCCGAACAAGTCTACACTGAATGGCGGTCATCGCTGACAAAGCCGGATGACAGCATCTTCTACTATCATCCCGATCTGGAACGGATACTTCTCGGCCTGTCGATATTCGCAATAAACTCCGGTCCTCTCCTCCAGAACCTCGGCAAAGCCGAGTCACTGAAGCTGCTGAACATCTACACCACCGACCTTATAACCGCGTGGATCGACGAGGACGACGAGGCGTTCAAGACAATGTTCGACCTGACCATGACAATGGCCGAGGCGTACATTCCATGCCTGATGGGAGCCGAGCATGAATACCCGTCCAAGAAAAAGCATCTGAGGAAACTGGCAGCCTTCTTCAGCTATGCCGTGGCAACCGGCGGCGACATGACACCCGCTCTCGCCGAATCCCTCCTCGACGACCTCTCCACCGACGGCCACGAACTCCACTCCGCCAAAATCAAAGACTTCGGCTCCAAGCTCCTCACCCTCCTCCAGCTCCACGGCCCCGACATCCCCATCCCCGCCCTCAACCACCTCAACGGCTGGTAGTAAGAAAGCCAGATATGGCAGGACAAATCAGGTAAGCGTGTATAAATGGCGTCAGGGGGTATAAGAGATAAGTGGATATCTTTGCGGGCGTGTTCGGTCACCGCAGCCCGGACAGTAAAAACAACCCGTAGATATGGTTTACTCAAACGAAGATTTCTTTGCAAGCAAAGCGACAAGTCGATGATGAGAGGTTCTATATCCGCTACAAGGCGGAGGCGTTGCCACGGGGCGAAAGCATCCAGACATTCTGCAGCCGCGACAAGGTTCCGTTCAACCTTTTCAACATATATAACCTACTGTAAGCCGCATAATCACTATGGACCATTATTCCGGCATGACTTCCGAAGAGAAATCTCTGCTGCTTATAGAGCAACAGAAGAAACTTGATCAATTGGAGGAAACGCTCAAGGTCGAGATTAGAGAAACGGAAAGAATTAGAACCCGAAATGCAGAACTTGAAAGTCTAATTGCGCGACTTTTGGACCGGTTGGTTTCCACAGAAAATCGTATTGAAGAGAAATACAGGCTTCTGAACGAAATAAGTCAGAAACTTGACCGCATAACGGCCAACCAGCCTGATCCAGACAAGCCGTCGCCCAGAGAAAAGGAACTGCTGAGAATCATCGCCGACCTTCAGGGGGAGCTGCGTAACTGCAACAGGCTGACATATGACAGCAAGAACCAGAAGCGTTCCTCTAAATCCAAAGACATCTCCGATTTCGATTAGACTTATGACATCTGAAAGTAATAAGCGATTAGCCAAGAATACATTATTTATGTATTCTCGGATGATTGTATCCATGTTTATTGCATTATTCACGAGTAGAATCGTGTTGCAACAACTTGGAGAAACAGATTTCGGTGTCTATAATGTCGTTGCTGGTCTAATAGTCGTTTTTTCATTTGTAAGCGGCTCATTCGCAAGTGCGTCATCGAGGTTTATATCATATGCCATAGGTGAAGGTAATTCTGATAGCATAAAAACTATTTTCTCTTCCCTCCTATTCGTTAATATAGGATTGTCTGCTTTAGTGATTATTTTGGCAGAGACAATAGGATTATGGTATGTAATCAATGTGCTGAATTATCCATCGGAATTGAGCACCACCGTAATGATAATTTATCAGATTTCTATCATCACTACTGTTTTCGGGATTTTAGCGATACCATTTACATCTATGATAATTGGCCATGAGAAAATGGATGTATATGCTTATCTATCAATTTTTGATGCTATTGCTAAATTTGCGATAGCGATATCTCTTCTTTATTTTGATAACAAACTTGTATCCTATGCTATCATGCAATGTCTAATCGCATTATGCCTTCTCGCGATATATTCTTTTTATTGTTTTAATAACGGATTTTTACCCTCATTTTCTATAAAACCAAATTTCTCCAAAGTAAAAGAAATTTTAACCTTCTGTAGTTGGTCTTTATATGGTGGCGCTTGTAATATCGCTTCTACACAAGGTGTTAATCTATTGCTTAACTTCGTATATGGTGTTATCCTGAACACAGCTTATGGCCTAACGATGCAGGTACAGAATGCAATAAGGAGCTATAGTTTAGGGTTCCAGATAGCATTAAACCCTCAGTTGATTAAAACTTATTCTTCAGGCGATATGGAGGGACACCGTGCTCTTATCTTCAGAAGCGTAAGATATTCTTTCTTTCTTGTTCTCATTGTTGCATGTCCAATATACTTCAATGTCGAGGGTCTACTTAATCTATGGCTCGGCCAATACCCTACACAAACCATTTCATTCATTAAATGGATGGTGCTGGCAACTATTGTTAATGCTATGGCAAATCCATTTGGTGTCAGCGTTGAAGCATCAGGGAAAATAGGCAAGATGACATTTATAGCATATACGATTCTTCTATTGTCACTTCCATTCTCCTGGATCTTTCTGAAACTCATCAATAATCCTGCTATCCCATTTATCGCTTTATTTGTCGCTCAGATTATTTCTATGTTAACACGACTCTTTTTTGCAAAAAAAGTCGCATTATTTCAACTATCATCCTTGATGAAAAGTGCTATCCTGCCATGTTTATGGGTTGGAATCACATCTTTTGGCGCTTGCTGCCTCATTCGTCATTATATGACCGGCAACTCAATAACTATTTTGGTGCTAAGTGTCATTATAGGAATTATTATACCCGCAGTTCTCTCCTTTGGTTTAGGCATGAAAGCTCATGAACGGCAATGGGTCAAAAATATAGTTTTGAATAGATTGCATTTAAAATAATCGAGCAGAATGTTTCCACTAAAATATATCGTAAAACTTCCTTTATATTTCTTCAACTACCATCCTTCTTTCATCCACAAAGGGAAAGATTTCTATACTATAAATTATTCCGAAGGTGGAGAATGTCCAAAAAAAGAGGGTGTAGTTTTCATGTGCGATGGAAAGGTTAACCATGGTGGTCTTACTGACAGACTACAAGGAATCCTTACAACATTTGAAAACTCACAAAAACGAGGGATTCCATTTTATATTCATTGGGATTCCCCATTTATACTTGAACGTTATCTAGTTCCCAATGAAGTCGATTGGCGCATCTCACCTGAGCAAATCTCATATAATAAACGATTTGCGTTTCCAATCATGCTTTGGCAGTGTAAAACCGACAAATATAGATCTTTAGCAAACAAGATAAACCTTGACATGGCTCTAGTCCATCGAAAAAAGCAAGTACATGTCTACAGTAATTCCAATAATTCTAAAGGACGATATGCGCCCCTCTTTTCTAAGCTTTTTAAGCCAACTCCATTATTGAAGAATGAACTGAAAAGTCATCTTGACAAACTTGGTTCACATTACTGGTCTTTCTCATTTAGATTCCAGCAACTTCTCGGTGATTTCAAGGATATTTGTGGTATTACGCTCTCACCTCAAGAACAAGAATCTCTTATAAAGCAGGTCATATCGGAAGTAAAACACGTAATGACTGATATACCGGAAAACTATAAGGTTCTTATAGCAAGTGATAGCATGCGATTTATAGATGCTATAAAAAATTTAGATACAAGATTTTACTCAGTTGAAGGCCGAATATCCCATGTAGACTTAGATTCAAACACTAACGATAATGCAGATGTATGGCTAAAGACTTTCGTTGATCAGCTGTTGATAATGAATGCTGAAAAGGTTTATCTTTTTAAAACTGGACAAATGTATAATTCCGGGTTCCCACGCTTTGCCGCTGAGATAGGAGGAAAGCCCTTCATTCTGCACGAGTTTTAACGTCATATAGATTCTATTCGAAATCCTTATACTTATAGCTTCATATAATACACGCATTGGTCAATATTGCGCTCAACCGACGTTTTACAAATGGCTAAAACGCATATCGCACTGCGTATACCGAATTCATTAAACTGGCACGATAACATGAAAGAGCGAATAGTTAGACTATTATAGTCTAACTATTTAGATAACAGAGCTTGACAATGAAAAAGAAAGTATTTGTCTCTGGGTGTTATGACATGCTCCATTCCGGTCATGTAGCATTCTTTAAGGAGGCATCGAAATATGGTGATCTCTATGTAGGAATTGGTTCTGACAAAACCATCGAGGAACTTAAAAATCGCAAGACCGTCTACTCCGAGAAAGAACGGCTATACATGGTCAAGTCGATCCGCTATGTTACCGATGCCTTTATCAATCCCGGCTCCGGTATGCTTGATTTCCTTGAAACGATTGACCGAGTGAAACCGGATATCTTCGTGGTCAATTCGGATGGCGGATCCGAGACAAAGAGGGAGCTATGCCGGAAGCTTGGTATACAGTATATCGAGCTGGAACGCACCCCCGATGCTGGTCTTGAAGCCCGGTCTACGACATCACTCCGCAAAGGGGTCAAATCTCATCTGCCATATCGTATAGATTTAGCAGGCACATGGATTGATCAGCCCTACGTGTCCCAATATGCTCCAGGCTGGGCTATTACTATCTCCATAGAGCCAACCTATGAATTTATGGAGCGTGGCGGAATGTCGACATCCACGCGCAATGCTGCCAAGAAGATTTGGCCATATGAACTGCCCAACTATAATGAGGAAATGCTGGCCCGATTGTTGTTCTGCTTTGAGAATGACCCGGAAACAGATAAAGGGCACATCTCCGGAGCTCAGGATGCTATCGGTATATGTATGTCTGGTCTCAACCGTCATTACTACGACAATACTTATTGGCCTACTCGCATACAGTCGTGCAACGATGAAAATATATTGGCTTGGTTGGAATCCCATCTCTGTGTTGTTCCTATGTTCCCCCGGCGTCAAGGTTGTTCTGTCGTAGAAGGTCGTGACATCACAACCGATAAAGTACGAGCACTGACGTCAGCCGCCGATAGATGCTGGGATGCCATACTCAACTGTGACCTCGAACGATTCGCCAACGCATACCGCGATTCATTTGAAGCACAGATAGCGATGTTCCCGGCTATGATACAGCCCGGTGTCAAAGAATATATCGATGTATGGTGCGATAAAGCATTAGCGTGGAAGATGATTGGTGCCGGAGGAGGTGGTCATCTGGCGTTGGTTATCGACGGCGGAGTACCCGACGGCGCGTTGCCCATAAAGATCCGCCGTCGTGGGTTCTAGTATAATATCCAGTGAAATGCCGCTCTCAATGAATGACCTAAATTTTGATAGTCTTATTAGTTTTCCATGTTCCCATTGACTACGCTCACTATAAAGATGAGTCCACTTTAAAAAGTCGACAGGTTAATAAAATATTTGAAAACTATCTTGCTAAATTCTTGCATATGTCATA
>CANRPV010000013.1 GCA_947632575.1 uncultured Eggerthellaceae bacterium
TACGACCAACTCTTTCTACTATGCCGAGGAGCCTTTCGCGGAACTTCCTCATGAGAAGCAGATCACAATTTCCGATCGCGGAACGCTTTCGAATCTGCTGGCCCATCATGAAGGCTACACCATCTCAACCGGCGTGCTCTCAAGCGAGATGCATACGGGCATCGTGGCTGTTCCGCTCCAGACTGAGGAGACGATGGACGTGGGTTATATCGTCCATAGCGAGCGGCAACTTTCGGCGCTTGCCCAGCGCTATATCGAGAAGCTTCAACTCTTCATCCAAGAGTATCAAGTGGGCTACGCCGGCCTTTAGCCATCGGAAAAATCTATCGTGGCGCCGCGGGCGCTGCCATCGAAAAACCCTATTGCAGCGGGGCTTTCTTTGGCTTGACACTCCCTTTTCGAGACGTAGGATTAAGCCATCGTCAACCAAAGCATTGCCAAACGATGCTAGGCAAACGAGGCATCGCCATACGTTGCGTTTGGCGTGAGACATCATCGGATATGGGGTTGTCACAAAACGTTGAGAGGGAGAGATCATCATGACCATCCATAAGAACGTCACTGAACTTGTCGGGCACACACCGCTCGTGGAGCTGACCAACTACGAGAAGAATCACGGACTGAGGGCGCGCCTCGTGGGAAAGGTGGAGTCGTTCAACCCGGCCGGTTCGGTGAAGGATCGTATCGCTAAAGCCATGCTTGATGCTGCCGAAAAGGATGGTCTGCTCAACGAAGATACCGTGCTGATCGAGCCCACTTCCGGAAACACGGGCATCGGACTTGCGGCTATCGCGGCGGCACGGGGAAATCGCATCATCTTGGCCATGCCCGAGACCATGTCGATGGAGCGCCGCAACCTGATGAAGGCCTATGGCGCCGAGCTTGAACTCACCGAGGGTGCCAAGGGCATGAAGGGGGCTATCGCGCGCGCTGAGGAACTAGCCCAGGAAATTCCCAATTCATTCATTCCTTCTCAGTTCACCAATATGGCCAACCCCGCCATCCACAAGGCGACCACCGGCCCTGAGATCTGGGAGGACTCCGAAGGCAACGTGGATATCCTCGTAGCGGGCGTGGGTACCGGCGGCACCTTAAGCGGCGCCGGGGCATATCTTCGGGAGAAGAATCCCGACATTCAGATAGTCGCCGTGGAGCCGACCGGATCTCCGGTGCTTTCCGAGGGTCATGCGGGCTCTCACAAGATCCAAGGTATCGGAGCGGGTTTTGTGCCTGATACGCTTGACACTTCCATCTACAACGAGGTGATCGCCATCACCGACGAGGAGGCCTTCGAGGTTGGTCGCGAGCTTGCGGCTCATGATGGCTTGCTCGTGGGCATCTCATCGGGAGCCGCGGTGGCGGCTGCCACGAAGCTAGCCCAGCGGCCGGAAAATGAGGGGAAGACCATCGTCGTGGTGTTGCCCGACACCGGCGAGCGCTATCTCTCCACGGCCATGTTCAACTTCGACGCGTAAACTTTGAACTCATAAGCTTTCCGCGTATAAACGTTCGAAAGGGTGTCCTTCTCGCGATTAAAACGTCGCGATCAACAAGCATTATGAGAATAGCCAGCATCTGCGAGCGATCAGCTTCGCGGGCGCTGGCTATTCGCTTCTAAGTGCCTCGACCGGGTCTTTGCGCGATGCCGAGGATGCCGGGATAAGTCCCGCGAGGAAGGTCAGAAAGACGCTGATCCCGATCAGGATCAAAGCCGAGGTGATCGGCAGCTGCACGATGTTGGGCACCTGGAAGTAGTTGTAGACCAAGGCGTTGGCGGGAATGGATCCGAGATAGGTGATCGTCACGCCGATGAGACCGGCCGTAAAGCCGATGATGACGGTCTCGGCGTTGAACACGCTTGAGATATTGCCCTTGCTGGCGCCGATGGCGCGCAAAATGCCGATTTCCTTCTTGCGCTCGAGTACCGAGATATAGGTGATGACGCCGATCATGATCGAAGAGACGATGAGCGAGATGGATACGAAAGCCACCAACATCGTCGAGATCATCGAGACGATTTGAGTCACCGACGACATCAAGGTGCCGACGAAGTCGGTATAGGTGATGACCTTGTCGTCGTTGCCCTCTTCGGCCATGCGGTCGTTGTAGTTATCCAATATCTCGATGACCTTTTCCTTGGACTCGAAATCGATGGGATAGATGTCGATGCCGGAGGGATCGGCAAGTTCGGCATAACCCAAATCCTCGAGATTTCCCTCGTAGGTGGCGGGTTCGGTGGTCATCATCGCGGTCATGAGTTCCATCATGTCCTGCTCGCTCATATTGAACTGGAAGGCTCGCGCGAAAGCTGACGCGTCGATGGAGACCGCTGAGCCCATTGCGGCGGTGATGCGACTTAAGGTCGAGCGCAGGGCTTCACTCACCTGGTCTTGAATGCTTTGAAGCATGAGGCTGAGGTATGAGCCCAAGGTCTTCTCTATATAGTTTTCTAGGGCTGATGCGATTTGCGGACCCAGGTTGAGGTCATCGCTGATCCGCGTGGCCTCCTGCTGGATATAGTCGCGTACGTCTTGCTGCTGCAAGAAGCCTGAGACGCTGGGTGTTTCCCCATTAGCTGTCTGTTCAGCCGAATATTCCTGGTACATCTGCATGGTTTGGCTGACGACGGCCGCCACCTGTGAGGCGAGTTCGTCCGTGTCGACGTCGATCTGCCGCGCGATCGCGTTTAGGTTGATGGAGGGAGGCTCGGGCAGGTTTTGCACGATGCCGTTCAGGTCGAGCACGTTGTTAAGGTCCATCGAGATGCGGCTCGTGTCGATAGTAAACGCCGAACGCAGGGCCTTCGTATTGATCGTGAAAAGGGAATTCATGTTGAATTCGTTAGTGGGCTCCTCCTCCCCGAAGGGACGTCCTGTAAAGACGTTTATGCCGGGATTGGCGAGCTGATCTTGTACCACCTGATGTTGGCCCGCCACCTCGATGATGTGATCGATGAGCGAGGCGGGGTAGTTCAGACCTGCGGTGAGCATGGTGGCGGTGGCATCCTGCTTGGGCTGCACGATGCCCACGACGGTGATGTCTTCCCCGGCCGCTACCAAATCGCGCAGATAGGCGTTGTCGTTGTATTTATCAATCCAGACGTTGTGGGCGCTGTCGTAGGTGTAGTAGTCGGCGGCGTTTACCAGCTTGAAGGTAATGCCAACGATATCGCTGTAGTTCACCGAGTGTTGGCTATCGGGAACCGTGACCTCCTCATCTGCGGCGAACTGAGCCACCATCTCGTCGAGTTCCGAGCCTTCGCGCAGGCCTAAGGTGTAGAGCATGAAGTCGCTCATATAGCCGGATGGCGTGGTCACGAGCACTACCTCGTTGTAGTTCTCAGGCCAGCGACCGGCTTTGACGTCGTAGGAATTGACGTAGAGCTCCGGATCGTTGGGCATCTCTGAGAACACGTCGGTGCTCATGGTCATCGACATCAGGCTGTTGGAGGTATTGGTTGACCCGATACCCAAGGCCGCGAAAGAGCGGTCGGGATTTACCTGACGCAGATGATCGACGTCAGAGCTGAAAATCTGCGGCGCGACGTTGTAGCTGTATTCGATGGCGTTCACATAGGGGGAGATGCCGCTCCCGACGCTCTCCAGGAAAACCTTGAGGGCTCCCAGGTCATTTGAACCGACGGATCCGAACATGTTCGTGACCATTTCGGCGATGCGTATGTTTCCGTCTTCGACCTCTTTAACGGTCGTGGTGGTTTCGGTGGTCTCAGAGCTTTCGGAGTTCTCGGCGCCTTCAGCTTGGTCATCGGCCTGACCTTCAGAGCTAACCTCTTCTGTGACTGTTTCGGTGGTCTCGGTGGTTTCTGTTTCTTCGACACCCGCATCGGATCCAGCCATGCCGGTTACCAGCGACGTGATATCAAATCCGGTGCTCATGATCTGCAGCGGGTATTCCGAGAGCGTCTCTTCCTCGGTGTTTTTAATGTAGTCGTTCACGCCGTTGGCCAAAGCGAGGATGGCTGCGATGCCGATGATGCCGATGGATCCTGCGAAAGCGGTCATCAGCGTGCGGCCTTTTTTGGTCATGAGGTTGTTAAACGACAGCGAAAGAGCCGTCAGGAAGGACATGGACGTGCGCCGCACTACTTTTTCCGACAGGCGCATCTCGTCTTCAGTCGGGTTATAGGGGTTTGAGTCCGACGTGATGACGCCGTCGCTTAGATTGACGATGCGATTGGCATATTGATCGGCGAGTTCCGGGTTATGGGTCACCATGATGACCAAACGGTCGTTGGCGATCTCGGTGAGCAGGTCCATGATCTGCACGCTGGTTTTCGAATCCAGGGCGCCGGTAGGCTCGTCTGCGAGGAGGATCTCCGGGTTGTTGATCAGGGCACGTGCGATTGCCACGCGTTGCATTTGACCGCCGGAGAGTTGGCTTGGCTTCTTGTTTACATGATCCGAAAGACCAACGCGGTCAAGTGCCTCTAGGGCACGCTCGCGCCGCTCCTCTTTGGATACCCCCGATAAGGTCAGCGCCAACTCGACGTTAGCGAGGATCGTCTGATGGGGGATCAGGTTATAACTTTGGAAGACGAAACCGATGCGATTGTTGCGATAGGTATCCCAGTCGCGATCCTTGTAATCCTCGGTGGACACGCCATCGATGGTCAGGTTGCCGGAATCATAGTGATCCAAGCCGCCGATGATGTTAAGCAGGGTCGTCTTACCAGAGCCCGAGGGGCCTAGGATAGCTACAAACTCATTGTCGCGGAAGGAGACCGACACGTCGTTGAGTGCAACTTGAGTAAAGTCACCGACTTGGTAGGCCTTCTTAATATGGCTTAGTTGAAGCATAGTCTTGCGCTAGTGTTTGTCCGTCATGCTCTTGCCGGTAATCATTTTTCGATAAATGATTAAACCACTTTGCTGAAGCTTCCCCTAAGACACTCGGCAGAAATCAATGCATTTTCTCAAAAAATGCTTTGTTTGAATCAATTCCGCTGCTTTTTGCTCAAGCTGCTATGATGCTTTGATAAGAAATCTCGACGGACGATGGTGTTTTAAGTCTTGCAGAGGCTGTCATCGTCGAAGGTTTTGATCGTAAGAGAGTCCTTTAAGGAGGGCACAATGGACAAAAAGGTGTACGAACTTATCAACGATCAGATCAATAAAGAGCTTTACTCCGCGTATCTGTATCTTTCCTTCGCGGATTACTATGAGGAGGAAGGTCTCAACGGCTATGCCAACTGGTACATGATCCAGGCTCAGGAAGAGCGCGATCATGCCCTGATCTTCCGTAACTATCTCCATGAGAATGGACAGGCCGTTAAGCTGCTTGCCATTGAGCAGCCGAACAAGACCTTCTCAAGTCACCTTGAGCCCCTCGAGGCTGGTCTTGAGCATGAGAAGTATGTCACCGGCCTTATCAATGATATCTATGCGGCAGCTGTGGCGGCCAACGATTATCGTACCCAGCGTTTCCTCGGTTGGTTCATCGATGAGCAGCTCGAGGAAGAGGACACCGCAAGCGACATGGTGACCAAGATGAAGCTCTTCGGTGGCGACGCCCGCTCTCTCTATGAGCTGAACCAGGAGTATGCTTCTCGCAAGTATTCCACGCCCTCCCCTCTGGCTGGCTAATCATCACAGCGAATAAATCGCCCAACAAAAGATCCCGCTCGGATTCACACCGTGCGGGATCTTTTAAGTTTCCCTTCGAGAGGTAGTGCCCTGTTGTAAGCGCTGCTTTGTTGTCTTACTCTTCGCTGTCCTCGATGACGATATCTTCGGCAGACTCGATGAGGTCTTCGCTTTCTCCCTCAAACGCATAACCATGCTCAGCTTCGGCTACAGCAGCGGCGTTTTCGGCGGCTTCTTCTTGGGCGATATCTCCCATAGCTACTTCGCTACGTACTTCTTCGATCACCGCATCCGGGGCAATATCGACATCCGGAATTTGCATCTCATCTGCGTTGATTTCGGTATTCATACTCTCCACCACCTCTGTGGCCACGGCATTTGTGTCCTCCACGACCTCAGCAGCTAAGTCCGAATCGGGGGCTTCGTCAATGACTTCGGTTTGCAAGATTACCGGATTAGCATAAGGTTCTATCGGCTGCTCAGGAGGCATGTTAGCTGGTTGCGGGGCATAGCCATAGGTTTGCTGATAGGCAGCCATCGGATCGGGAATTGCTACCTGCTGGGCTTGCTGAGCCTGCGCCACTCGTTGGGCTTGCTGGGCCTGCGCCACCTGCTGGGCCTGCTGGGCCTGTTGGGCATACATGAGCCCATCGTTATAGCCGTGCTGGTAGGTTTCGTTGCTTTGCATCTGGTTGCGGTCGCTGCCAGCGAAGACCGCGACGATGATAAGCAAGATCATGGAGATGAGAGAACCGGAAAGCCCCGCGGCCACTGCACCAACGATTGCCCAGACCATAACCGACTTGAGGCGCTCAGGCATAGCGGCGTTGCGGATGCCGATGATGCCGGCGATGAGGGTAAGAACCGAGGTTATGAGCGCCCAGCCCAACGAAATCTGGGATATGAGCAAAAAGACGTCTATGACGCCGAGAACAGCGTTGCCGTCAATGCCGTAATAGGGAAGGGACGTGCCGGTTCTGAGGTAGTAGTCAAGGTTGCTCGGCCCGATTTGATTGATGAAGCTGCCACTGGCGAGCAATATGGCCATGACGATGACGACGACAAAGATAGAGAGGCCTGAAAGAACGACGACGGCGATACTTAAACCGCGAAGCGATTTGGCGTGTCTGTTTTGATACATAACGATCCTTTCTCGCTTTTAAGGCCAGTATAGTTGAAAGAATTAATAGTCGTTGCGGTCGGAGCCCACAATGGCATTGATAATGCCACTTACGATGCTGATGATGATGGCCGCCAAGAAGGCACTTCCGAAGTTCGTGATGAGAAAGCCCACTCCAAAAAGATTATTGGCAAGCCAAGCGGCAAGATAAAGCAGCAGCGCATTAACCACAATGTAGAAGATACCCAGGGTAAAAATGGTGATCGGGATCGACAGCAGCTGGAGCAGCGGTTTGATGCTGATGTTGATTAGAGCTAAAAACAGGGCAAAGATGATGATGGCGACCCAGGTCTCCATACCACCGATAATCTGAATACCTGGCACCAGCCAAACGGCGGCTGCCACGGCGATAGCGGTCACCAGCCAACGCAGTATGAAACCCATAGTCTGTCCCTTCTCGACGTTTCCGAGTTTTACTATAACAAAGCAGGTTTTGAATTGATTTTGGGTACTTCACTGCCAACGAAACAGTCACGAGTTTGTCATGGCGATGTATAAATCAAGGGTCGTATAACCTATCATGCTGATGAAAAAACATGCTTGTGGGTGAACCCCGATTGGTAAGCTCTGATGGGTGAGTTCCGAAAGCTTTGGACGATGAACTTATGTCGATGAGAAATTCGATCTAAGTGTTGGAGAAAGGATGGCTGCGCTGAAAGCCTTTGAAAGAGCCTACGGTACGCTTAAGGCCCGGATGGACGCGGGTGCTGCGACGTCTGCCGAAGCGTCTGCCCAAGCGCCAGTTAAGAGGCCTAACGCAACGCCGGCAACAAAGCCTAGTGCAACGCCGGCAACAAAGCCTGCCACAACGCCATCAATGATGCCGGTGTTGCTTATGGTGTCAGGAGGAAGCGACTCGACGGCTCTTGCCTACTGGGCAAAGGATGCGCAGATGCGTGGTCTTTTGGGCCCGGTGGCGATCTTTCACTTCAACCATCAGCTCAGAGGCAATGACTCCGATGGCGATGAGCGCTTCGTGAGGGCGCTCGCGGAGGCGCTAGACTTTCCCTTTTTCGGAGCCACGAAGGATATCGCAGCCATCTCCGAACAAAGCGGCGAAAACCTCGAGGCGGCAGCCCGTCATGAGCGTTATCGCGCAGCTCTCGAGGCTCTTGAGCGGTTCTGTGCGCAGCAAGATGTGCCGCTGGCTTCCGCTCGTATTTTCACGGCTCACACAGCCGATGATCGGCTTGAGAATTTCTTTATGCGCTCCATCGTTGGCACCGGGCCGGGAGGCTTTCGCTCTATGGCCTATGAGCAGGGAATTCTCTTCCGTCCGTTTCTGGATTGTACGCGCCAAGAGCTGCGCGGTGCCATTGAGAACCTCGCGGCTCAAAGTGCGATAGCCGAAGATGAGACCATGCAAAGTGCAGAAACCGAAAACGTGGATGTCGAAGATAAGACCGCACAAAACCTCGCGCCCCTCCCCATAATTCGTGATGCCGAAGGTAATCTCTGGCGGGAGGATACGAGCAACGAGGAGACGGAGCGCCTTCGCGCCTATGTGCGTCATGAGATCATTCCGCGAGCTCAAGCCCGCAATCCCCGCCTTCATGAGACGCTTATCCGCACGATGAATCTCATTGGCGATGAGGACGACTATCTCGATGGCCTCGCCAATACGCTCCTTCAAGATTGCACACGAAACCTTAACGGCGATCCCCTCGGCGCTAAAGCTGAGGGCTTCATACTGCTGCCGGAGTTTGGCAAGGCCGTGCTTCCTCTGCAGCGTCGGGCCGTCCATCGTGCCCTCAAATATCTCCTTGGAGAGGAGGAGCGCATCGACACGGCGAGCGTGGAGAAGGTCTTGGCGGCTTTTGCCGAAAAACGCCCTTTGAGCGGCTACACGAATAACATCCAGGGCAATCTGGCCGTGAGCGCCAACAAGCGCGGCGTGCGGGTCGAACCCATGGTGCTCTATCGCAAGCGGCGTAAATCTTCTCGCCAAGAGGGGCAAGCGAAAGAGACAAGCCAGCTTCGCGGAAAGGATCAGTCTCGTGGAGACCAATAACCATCAGGACAATCTTTCTGTTGACGACGACAAGACCGACGGCAAAGCCGCCAAACAAGCCAAGAGGAACTTCTCCCTCGTGCTTGCGAGCGCGTCTCCTCGGCGCAAGGAGTTGCTTGAGAACGCCGGCGTGGACTTCACGGTGCGGCTGCCTCAATCACCTATCGACGAGTCGGCGGTCTTTTTGGAGGAAAAGGATCCCTACGAGGCTTGCAAGTTGCTCGCCCAGCGCAAGGCGGGGGCCGTGGTCAAAGACATGATCGAGGACGGCTTTGTAGGCTCCGCGCTGGTGATCGGCGCCGATACGATGGTCGTCAGGGGAGATCAAGTCTTTGGTAAGCCGCAAGACAGGGAGGATGCGTGGCGCATACTTCATGAGCTTTCAGGGACGACCCACAGCGTCATCACAGCGGTTTCGCTCTGGATGGTTTTGGCGCCGCAAAGCGAGGACATCTCTATCGGCCATCGCACCTTTTTGGATGAGAGCTTCGTGACGTTTCGATCGCTTGATGATGCCGAAATCGAGACCTACCTGCAAAGCGGCGAATACAAGGACAAGGCGGGCGCTTATGGCATCCAGGGAACGGCGGCGGATTTCGTGAGCTTTGTCGAAGGTGATTTCGACACGGTGGTCGGCCTTCCCGTGACGCGTCTGTTGAGGGAATTCCCCGAAATTGTGTAATGTTTTATCCGCTGAAAAGGGAGTGTTACACTTCATAAGATACAATGAAGCCCTTGCTATCCTGAGGGCTTATTTCTGTTGAATTTGAGACTGTTTTAAAAGTAAGAAGGGCTCATGCACGAAGATTTAGCTGAGATACTTTTTTCGGCTGAGGAACTAAAGACACGCGTTGAGGAGATGGGTGCCGCCATAACAAAGGATTATGGTGACAAGGCTGCAGAAAAGGGCATCGTTGTTATCTCGGTGCTTCGAGGTGCCGCTATTTTCATGGCTGATCTGGTTCGCACCATCAAGCTTCCCATCGAAATGGATTACATGGCTATTTCCTCCTACGGAAGTGGTTCGAAAAGCTCAGGAGTCGTGCGTATCCTGAAAGATCTCACCACCAGCATCGAAGGTCGGCACGTGATCATCGCGGAGGATATTCTCGATTCGGGGCTGACGCTGAAGTACCTGATCAAGTACCTGAACTCTCGTCATCCCGCATCCATTGAGGTGGCGACCTTGCTGCGTAAGCTGGGACGGGCTCAGGCAAAGATCGACTGCAAGTACGTGGGTTTTGAGTGCCCCGATGAGTTCATCGTGGGCTATGGTTTGGATTACGCGGAGCGCTATCGTAATCTTCCCTATATCGGCGTGCTCAAGCCGGAGGTCTATGATCCGAGCGTTGGATCGGTCGATACCTCGAAGCCCGTAGAAACCATTGAGATCATCCAGTCTTCGGAAACTGTTTAGATATCCTTGAAACTACGATGAGATAAAAGGTAAGCATTCGATGCCAGATTCCAAACAACCATCGAGACAGCCGTCGAAGCAGCCCTCAAGGCAGCCTTCTCCTAATAAGACGCCTCAGCAGGGTTCGCGTACGGCCATCATCTCGATCATACTGGCCCTCATGGTCATCATCTTCGTGGGCAGCCAGTTCTTCTTCATGAACTCATCGGCCGCAGGTCCCACCGATCAGCTCATCACCTCCGAGTTTGTCCAGGCGGTGGAGCAGAATCGCGTCACTGAGGTCACCTATGCCGCCGGCGAATACACCGTAAGCGGCAGCTACTATCCCGCGGCAACCGCGGGAGTTACCGCCGCCGATGCGTTCAACACGTCATTTAACGCCCTCAATGCCCGCATGGCCACCTTGCGCAATCAGCAGACCGGTGGCGTGCTTCCGGGCGTGGGGACTACCTCCCTCGAGCCTTCTACCTTAGGCTCGCTGAGGCGCTATACCTCCACCTACGTGGGACAGGATTCCCTTGGCGAGCTCATGGCCGCCCATCCGTCCGTCTCCTACGAGGTGACCTTACCCAGTCCGCTGCTGAACGTGCTTGGCACTATTCTTCCGATCATCTTAATCGGCGCGCTGCTGTTCTTCTTCTTCACCCAGATGCAGCGAGCCAATAACTCCCAGATGAACTTCGGACGCGCGCGCACCAAGAAGGCGGCCGAGGAGCGTCCCGACGTCACCTTCAACGATGTCGCGGGTGTTGATGAGGCTGTGGAGGAGATGCAGGAGATCAAGGATTTCCTGGCTAATCCCGCAAAGTATCAGTCCATGGGCGCCAAGATCCCGCGTGGATGCCTCTTGGTAGGCCCTCCGGGCACCGGTAAGACGCTGCTCGCTCGAGCGGTCGCCGGTGAGGCGGGCGTGCCGTTCTTTAGCATTTCCGGCTCCGACTTCGTGGAGATGTTCGTGGGCGTCGGCGCGTCCCGCGTGAGGGACTTGTTCCAACAGGCTAAAGAGGCCGCTCCTGCCATTATCTTCATCGACGAGATCGACGCCGTGGGCCGTCAGCGTGGTACCGGCTTGGGCGGTGGCCATGACGAGCGCGAGCAAACCTTGAACCAGTTGCTGGTGGAGATGGACGGCTTCGAGTCCAACGACTCCGTGGTTCTGATCGCCGCCACCAACCGTGCGGACGTTTTGGATCCGGCGCTGCTGCGTCCCGGTCGTTTCGACCGCCAGATCGTGGTGGATACGCCGGATGTGAAGGGTCGCGAGAAGATCCTCACCGTCCATTCTCAGGACAAGCCCATCGGAAGCGATGTGGATCTCAATCGCGTGGCCAAGATCACCCCGGGCTTCACCGGTGCCGATCTGGCGAATCTCATGAACGAAGCCGCGCTGCTGACCGCTCGCCGCGGCAAGAAGATCATCACCATGCGTGAGGTCAACGAATCCATGGAGCGCGTGATCGCAGGTCCGGAGCGCAAAGGTCGGGTCATCGACGAGAAGACCAAGCGCACTATCGCCTATCACGAAAGCGGCCACGCTCTGGTGGGTCATCTGCTTGAGCATGCCGATCCGGTTCACAAGATCTCGATTATCTCCCGTGGTCGCGCGTTGGGATACACCCTCTCCATTCCCGAGGATGACAAAATCCTCAACAGCTTGGGCGAGATGAAGGACGACCTGGCAGTATTCATGGGCGGCCGTGTGGCCGAGGAGATCTTCTGCGACGATATCACCACTGGTGCCTCGAATGACCTGGAGCGCGCTTCGAAGATGGCGCGAGCCATCGTGACCCAGTACGGTATGAGTCCTCTGGGCACTCAGGTGTTCGGCCAGCCGAACCACGAGGTCTTCTTGGGCCGCGACTATGGCAACACCCAAGACTACTCCGAGGAGACGGCGCGGCGCATCGACGAAGAGGTGGCGCGAATCATGAAGGAGGCCCACGATCGGGCTCATGACATCCTCTCCTCTCGCGTCGATCAGATGAACCTCATGGCAAGCGTGCTGCTTGAGCGGGAGACCGTCGAAGGCGAGGCCGTCGATGCCCTGCTCAATAACACCTGGGATGAATACCTGGCACGAGAGGATGACATTCTGGCCGCTAAGGAGCAGGAGGAGCTAGCCGCGCGTGAGCGCGACGCTCGTCTGGCTGATCCCAATTGGAAGGAAGAGCCGGTGGAGCCGGGGGACCAGAATCCCAACGGCCCTTATCGTAAAGCTGCTCCGGGGCCGGGCGCCGGCGCAGCGGCTTCGGGCGCGCAGAACGCCCCAGTTGGCCAAAGTGCTCCAACAGGCCAAAGCGCCCCAGCTGGCCATAATACTCCAGGTGATCCGGACAAGCCCCAGGAATAGATTGGTAGGCAGGCTGTGCAGTGGCGCTGCGCTCATAAAACCTTCGATCTAAAGATGCCCATTATCATGGGCATCTTGAATGTCACGCCCGATTCGTTCTCCGATGGCGGGCTGTACCAAGACATCGACGATGCCCTTGCTCACGCACAGGATATGGTGGAGCAGGGCGCTTCGATCATCGACGTGGGAGGGGAGTCCACCCGTCCGGGCTCGGATCCGGTGACCCCTGATGAGGAATGGGATCGCATCGCCGAGGTGGTCAGGAGGCTTGTCCAGGAGGATATTTGCGTCAGCGTGGACACGCGCCATGCCTCCGTGGCGAAGCGGGCTTTAGCGGCCGGCGCATCAATCATAAATGACGTCTCAGGTTTTCGGGACCCGGCCATGGTGGAGGTCCTGCGCGAAAGCGACGCGGGACTTGTGGTCATGCACATGCAGGGCGAGCCGAAAACCATGCAGATAGATCCCCAGTACGACGACGTGGTCACCGAGGTGAGGGATTTCCTGCGGACTCGGGCTCAGGCTTTGGAGGCCGCCGGGATCGATCGCGAACGCATCTGTCTTGATCCGGGTCCTGGCTTTGGCAAGACTGCCCGGCAGACCATCGATCTACTCCGCAACCTCCATGAGATCATAAGGCTCGGCTATCCGGTGATGGTGGCCGTCTCGCGCAAAAGCTTTATCGGAAGCGCCTATGGCATAGAGAATCCCCTCGATCGGGACGAGGCTTCTGCTACCGAGGCGCTTATGGCCTGCGAGCTGGGGGCTTTGGTGGTGCGCACCCACAACGTGGCGGCCACCGTCGAGGCGCTCAAGGGCCTTCGCCCCTACGTGCTTTTGGGGCTGGGCTCCAATGTTGCGCTCGTCGGTCAGCCCGGCGAGGAGCAAGAGGCGAAGATCGCCCAGATCAATCAAGCCATCGGTCAGCTCTGCCTCTTGCCGGATTCCCAGATCGTAGACATCGCCGGCTTTTATGAGAGCAAGCCCGCCTACTACGAGGATCAGGAGGACTTCGTCAACACGGTCGTTCTCCTTCGCTCGGGGCTTCCGCCCAAGGAGTTGCTCGGCTATCTCCACGCCATTGAAAACAGTCTCGGACGGGTGCGTTCTCTTGAAAACGGGCCGCGTACAATAGATATCGACATCCTCGATTATCAACTGTATGCTTATGAAACCAACGATTTGGTGCTTCCCCATCCTCGAGTGGCGGAGCGAGATTTTGTAGTCAAGCCTTTGCTCGAACTGCTGCCCCACCATGTCCTTGCCGATGGTACGCCCGTGGACTCGGTGCCCGAATCGCAGCGACTGGGTCACGCGAGTCCTATCGCGGCTCCAATCAACAATGAAGGTTCGAAAGATGGCTCGAAAGACGATCCGAAAGATACTTCGACAAGATAGCTCGAAAGATAGCTCGAAAGATAGCTCGACAAGGTAGTTTTTCATGGCGGAAGATCCAAAAGCTATAAGCGAAAACGTCACGCGACTAGGGTCGGCCTCTATCCCGAAGCTGATCTTGGAGTTCGCCGTCCCCTCGGTGGTGGGGATGCTCGTCAATGGTTCCTATAACATCATCGACTCCATCTTCTTGGGTCATGCGGTGGGGGAGATCGGCCTTTCGACGGTGACCGTGGCAAACCCCATCATGATTGTCTTCATGGCACTGTCCATGCTCGTAGGTAATGGTGGCAACGCGCTTGCGGCTTTGCGTTTGGGCGAAGGCAAGAAGGATCAGGCGGAGCGCATCCTGGGCAATGTGGTGACGCTTTGTTTGATTCTTTGGATTATCGTGGCGACGCTTGCGGCCACACCGCCGGCTCTCGAGGGTCTGCTTACCCTCTCAAGCGCCACCGAGGAGGTCAGGCCCTACGCCCGCATCTTCATCCGGATCCTATGCTTCGGCTTCATCCTCCAGTGCATCGGCTTCGGCGTCAACAACTTCATTCGTACCTGCGGTGCTCCTAATCGCGCGCTCGGCACGATGATCATCGGCCTTGGAGGGGCGACGGTTTTCAATTTCCTCTTCGTTATCGTGATGGGCTGGGGAGTCATGGGCAGCGCTCTGGCCACCATCATGGGGCAAGGTTTGGCTTGCGCCGCGGTGCTCTGGTACTTCCTCAAGACAAAGAGTGCGCCGCTTCACATTCGTCTGCGCAATATGAAACCGAATATCCGGGTCGTGGGATCCATTCTCTCCCTCGGCGTTCCGAGCTTCTCGGTGCAGGCGGGCATGGCGTTCGTGAACTTCGTTTTGAACTTCCAGCTTGTGAAATATGGCGCGATCAGCCCGGTCGGCGCGCAGGATGCCCTCGCCGCGATCGGCGTCGTGCAACGAATCGGCATGTTCTCGGCGATGCCGCTCATCGGCGTGGCCGTGGCCATACAACCGCTTCTCGGCTACAACTACGGCGCGCGGAAGATTCCGCGTGTACGGCGCATCCTCTTTACCGGTATCGGCGTGGCCGAGACCATCAGCACCATAGAGTGGCTGATCGTCATGCTCTTCCCCTCGCAGATCGCCATGGCATTCGGCATCAGTCACGAGGCTCTGTTGGCATTTACGATATCGGCTTTGCGGGTGCAGTTCGCGGCGTTGATCTTCGTGGGATTCCAGATTGTCTCGTCCAATTACTTCCAAGCGACGGGCCAGCCGCTCAAGTCCATCTTCCTATCGCTGACTCGCCAGATCATCTTTTTGATCCCGCTACTGTTCATTTTGCCGGAAGTGCTTCCGTCCTTAATGCCAGGACTGTGGGGACTCGATGCGCTCTACTATGCGACACCCATCGCCGACTCACTGGCCATTTTGACCACCCTCTGCTTCGTGATTTGGGAGTTGAAGCGCCTCAAACGACTCGAGGCCGGCCAGATTACCGCCAAGTATTGATTAAGCCCTGAAGCTAATTCAGTTCTGAAGCTGCTTAAGCCCTGTAGTTGCTTAAGCTCGGAGGCTAATTGCGCCCTGAAGCCGCTTAAGCCCTGAAGCGATAACCGTAACCGCGTACGGTCTCCACCAAAGCGGGATCGTAGCCAGCTTGGGAGATCTTGTCGCGCAGGCGCTTGATGTGGGTGTCGACCGTCTTGGTCTCGGTGAGATATTCCCAGCCCCACGCGTCCCGCAGCAGATCCTCACGAGATACCACCTTGCCAGCGTTTTTCATGAGGCTCGCCAGCAGCTCGAATTCGCGCGGCGTGAGATCAATGTTGCCCTTATCGCCGGAGGCGGTGTGCTTATCCTCATCGAGGGTGATGCCGCTTGCGGTGATGGAGTTGCTCGCGCCGGGGTAGGAGGCACCGGTGCCGCGGCGCAGAAGAGCGCGCACCCGCGCGATCAGCTCACGCACGCCAAAGGGTTTGGTCAGATAATCGTCGCCGCCGATCTCTAGACCGACGACCTTGTCGAGTTCGGTGTCACGTGCGGAAAGGAAAAGTACCGGAGCGGTGGTTTTGTCCCTCAGACGACGGCAAAGCTCATAGCCATCGATGCCAGGGAGCATGATGTCGAGAATATAGAGCTCATAAGTGTGCTTGCCGGCGAGTTCTAAGGCCTCCTCGCCGTTATCGACCGCATCGACCGTATAGCCTTCTTTTTTGAGCGCATAGCTCACGAACTCCATGACTGAAGGCTCGTCGTCCACCACGAGAATGCGACACGGTTTGTTTGTCATTGAAACCCCCACCTTTTCGTCGTACTTCGTCACGCGACTCTTCTGACAAAGTGCGGATTGCTATAATTTCCCCTACAATAATTAGAAATATAACGCTACTATAATCCTTTTTGGGACTAAAGTGAGTTAATTGGTTAGATTATGCTCTTAACGATCGATATTGGAAACACGCAGACGGTGATTGGCGTTTACGAGGAAAGCCGTATGCGTCATATGTGGCGCGTGACCACGAACCGTCAAAGCACCGCCGATGAAATTCGCGTGGTGCTCATGCCGCTTTTCACAAGCGAGGGCTTGGATCTAAAGCAGATCGATCAGGCGATCATGGCCTCGGTGGTGCCTCAACTCACCAACGCCTGGCGCCAGGCTATCTATGATGCCACGGGTTGTCATGCGCTGTTCTGCTCCGTGAAAACCGCCGACGGACTGTTCAAGGTGAATTATCCCAAACCTGAGGAGGTAGGCTCCGACCGTTTGGCGGATGCCATCGGGGCTCGCTTCAAGTATGGCGCGCCGGTCATCATCGTGGATTTCGGCACCGCCACCAACATCGAAGTGGTGGACGCGGATGGCGAATTCATCGGTGGCGTGATCGCTCCTGGTGTGGAGACAGGCGCCCAAGCGCTGTTTTCCCATGGAGCCCAGTTGGCGGCCACGCACCTCCACGCTCCGGGACACGCCATTGGAACCAGCACCCAGGAGGCTATCCAATCGGGCATCGTCTATGGTGAGGCGGAGCGGGTGGACGGACTTATTCGCCGCATCAAAGAACAGTTGGGACAGGACGCCAAGGTGGTGGCTACCGGAGGACTCGTGGATTTGATCGCGCCCTACACTCAGTGTATCGATCACATCGATCCCACCCTTACCCTCGACGGCCTGCGACTGATCGCCGAGAGCCATCAAATCGAAAGCCATTAAGGCGACAGGCATCAAAGTCAGCGCCACTATAGTAAGCGCCTCTATAGTAAGCGACACTCAGGCAAGAGTCAGTAAAGCAAGCGCCATCAAGCTCAGCCATTAAGTCAAAGGCTATAAAGGTAAGTTCGTGGCGAAGGATTATTCTCGCCTTTTAGATCGTCGAGCAAGGTAGAATAGCGACTAGTATAGGAACGAGGCGACAAAAGGCCTGTCCGTTGCGGCTTTTTCGTCGCTTGAGTCATTACCGGCGGAAAGGGGTCTAGCGTGTTATCGGATATCGAGATTGCTCAAGCCACATCACCAGAACCTATTGCGGCCATAGCCGAAAAGGCTGATATCGATCCTCAATACCTGGAGCTTTACGGCAACTATAAGGCCAAGGTCGACTACAACCTGCTCCGTCGGGAAGAACATACGCCTGGCAAGCTGGTGCTGGTGACGGCCATCAATCCCACTCCGGCCGGTGAG
>CANRPV010000014.1 GCA_947632575.1 uncultured Eggerthellaceae bacterium
CCCATAGTCAACCGATTGGTCTTCCTGAGGGAAATCATCTCCCTTAAAAAGAGCAACACGAATGTCGTCCTGGATGGGCTCGTAATGATTGCTGGCGGTCACACCATGAAGCAGGGAGACAAAAAGCGCCTCGCTCGCCCGGGTGATCGCCACATAGAAAAGCCGTCGCTTTTCATAGAGACTCTCTTGAGCATCATGAGCAAGCATGAAGGCCAGACGCTGCGCCGGGCTGAGCTTCGGATCTCTCATGAGCGCTCCGAGATCCGTCGTCGCACGAAGGTTCTCCTCGGCCTCCGCTAAGAAGGGGTTTGATTTATCGTAGATGGCTGTCCGCTCGTTCTTTTCGGGCTTGAGATAGCCATAAATCCTACCTTCATCAACCTGATTGATGAAAGCGTCGCTTCGAGTTCTAACGCTATAGCAATTGGCAACAGCTACCAGGGGAAACTCTAAACCCTTTGAACCGTGAACCGTCATGATGCGAATGGCGCCGGCGCTTCCGCTTAACGCACCAAGCTTCTCCTTGTCGTTGGAGAGCAGAGAGAAATGACGTGCGACTCGGGCCATATCGTAACCGGCGTTTTCACTCAGAGTCTCTACGATACGCAGCACTTTCAAAAGATTCGCCGCCTGTGCGACGCCCGATGCGCCCTCCTGCTGAAGCCGATTCAACCAGCCACTGTCCTCCAGTACTTGGCGAAGCACCTCCTCGGGACGTCGCGTTCCCAAGCTGCGCCAAGCGCGTTGGAGAATTTCTCTCACCCTTATCAATCGAGGTGTCTGAGCCGTAAAGAGAGGACCCCAGAGCTGTTTCTCGAGCGAGCATCGCTTGGCAAGCGGTAGCTTGTTTTCCGCATCGGGTAGCTGTGTTGCGAGGGTGAGTAGCTCATCAGCGGACAGAGCCATCATCTCGCTCGTTATAACGGCAAAGAGCGCCTCGGTATCGGCCGGATCCGCCAAGGCTCGCATAAGAGAGGCCATAAGCGCAACCGAGCGTTGCTCATAAAATCCCGAACCGCCGGTGACCACATAGTCGAAACCAGCTTCTCGCAGTGCCTCTCCGTAAATCTCAGCCCCTGTGGTCTCGCCCAGCAAGAGCACCATCTCATCAGCGTTGTGGCCCTCGTCTCTCAACTGGCTAAACCATCGGGCTATGGCTCGCGCTTCTTCAGCCCGCGCCTCATTTCGAGAGACCCCCTCTTGGCGAGCGGAACGCGCGTCGCTGTAGCGGGTAAGGCTTAAGGTCACCCGTGGAGCACACGCTTTATAGTGATTGCCTCTCCTTTGAATCTGTTTCTCATCGCGGCCAGCTTGAAGGTCGAGAAACTCTTCGGAGAAATAGCCCTTAGCGCCGCAGACTCTTCTCACGAAAGCCAAAATATCCGGATGGCTTCGGAAGTTTTGATCTAACGAGACGCTTTTTGCTCCCAGCTCCTCGCGCATGTGCCGCTTATGCCGCAAATAGACGTTGACGTTGGCTCCCTGAAAGCGATAGATGCTCTGTTGAGAATCTCCCACCGTGCAAAGGTGCTCGGGGAAAGCTCCCACCATCGCCTCGATGAGTTCGATCTGCAGCTGGTTGGTGTCTTGGAACTCATCCACCATCACCAGACGGAATCGCCGACTGTAAACAGCGGCGATCTCGGGATGGGATCTCAGTCCCTTGAGACAAGTTTGAAGGAGGCCCGAGAGATCCAACACCCCCTGTGCTCTCAAGAGCGCTTCATAGCATTCCTGCACGCTCTTGGCGAAGATGAATAACGCCTGCTTAAGCTCCTGGGTAGACGCTAAATCACACTCCAGATTGGCTCTTGCGAGTTCCACCTTCAGCGCATAGACCTCTTCTTCGGTGTTCGCAGTCTTTCTTGGAGCCTTGAGAGCTCCCATCAGCTCTCTCAATCTAGTCCATTGAGTCAGTGGACCATGGGTCCTTTCGCCATCGCATCCTTGAGCGCCCCCATCATCGTGTAGATAGCTCTGGATCAGCTCAACACATTCCTCGCAAAGTTCGGCGCCTTTGGGTCCCAGACCCGCCTGAAGCAGCTCCTCATAGCGCACCAGAAGATTCCGTACCAAGACTCCAGGCTGCAGATGGGAACTCTCATCGACAACGAAGCTCTCCACCCCATCGGGAAGATACGATGCGAGTTTCAAAACCTGTTTCGCCAAACCTACCGCCGACTGGTCACTGCGCGAGCTTGTACCATAGGACTCGAAGAGTCTATCGAGCAGACGTTTTTCTTCGTCGGTAAAAAGATCATCGGCACGCTGATCTAACACAGCGGCAATGGCCTGCGCTTGAAGATCTTCCTGCTCGACGCTGTCGATGAGCCGTATTTGAGGGTTCAAACCGAACTCAAGAGCGTGTTCGCGAATGATGCGATAGGCCATACCATGAATCGTTGAGATCCACGCCCCATCTACCAAACGCGCCTGATCCTTAAGTCCCGCACTCTGAAGCGCTGATCTCACGCGGCTTTTGATTTCATTGGCGGCCCGTTCCGTAAAAGTTATGGCGAGCACCTCATCGACACTCGAAAGATAAGGACCAGACTCCTCGGAAAGGGCATAGACGATACGCTGCTGTAATGTGAACGTTTTACCTGATCCGGCACCAGCACTGATGAGCAACGGCTCTTCGAGACTCTCCACGCTTTGACGCTGAGCCCGAGTGAGCTTGGAGAAATCGAACTTCATGAGAGCCTCTTCTCGCAGAGGATGGCGGGACAGTAGCGGCATACCTCCGCATCATAGGGACAAGGAGCGATATTTCCCTCCGCAAGGCTTTCGAGACGCTCAGTGATTTCATGCTCCGTCCAATCGAGCAGCTCTTTGAAATCCACCCAGAGCTCACGGGGAAGCTCGCGAGCCTTATCTTGGACACTCGGTAACACCTCAGGATAGATCAATCCCGGCATCGGCTCATAAACCCCTGTGCTGTTTTGCGTGAGCGGATTGACATACAGCGTTCCCACCACGTCATAGCCCAATTGACGAGAGACCATCTGGGCATAGATGAGAGCTTGTATCTTTCTGGGGAGAAACCGATCTTCTTGAGAGGCTTTACCGAAAACATAGGATTTCAAGTTGCCGGTCTTGTAGTCGATGATGACCGCGTGATTGGCATCGTCGACATCGATGCGATCCACCTTGCCTACCACACGATTATCTCCATAATACACAGGAATATCTTCGCCAAAGGCCCATTCCATATGCCGCGGCCTGAACGCTGGCAAAAACGCGGGTTGCTCGCTTATATACTGGCGCAGACTCTTGCGAATGTCCTCGACCTGAGCCCATTCCCATCCATTGATCGGTATCAATCGTCCTGACAGATACCTTTTACCCGCTTGCTCACCCAACACATCGTCGAAAACCTGATTCAAGAGCTCCAAAGCCTGATCGGTATGCTCCCGATCGATTGAGCCGTTTCCGAGAGCCATCCACTGGTTATAGAAATCGCAGAGTACGCTATGAACGAAGTTACCTCGTTCGATGGCGCCGAACTTCTCATCAGGCTCTTGTAATCTCAACCGCCGAACCACAAACCACTGATAGGGGCATTCCAGATAGCTCTCAATCTGGGAAGCCGACAAGCTCATGCCCGGAAGCGTGCTTGCCTCCACCTTCTGAGGAAGACTTATCAAAGACCGACTCTCATCATCGATGATCCCGGTCAGTGGCTGCGGTACGCGCAGATCACAGGCTTGCTCCTTGAATCCTGTGATGTTGTAGAGAAAATCCTCTTCACTACGTAGCGTAACCCAAGGCATAAGCGTCGAGGTGATTCCGAAGGGCTGGACCAAATTGCTCACGTCGGTGAGATCCGCTCGATAACAATCCACCGTCTCCTCGAAGAGAGATGCAGGATATTCGGGTTCAGCATCATCGCACGTCAACCTACGCTCAAGCACAATTTGAGAACGAGCCGCCGCAAGCCCATGGCGATACCGAAGACGACACGATAGCAATGGATCCTGTTCCAAAGGGATACCGAGTTTATTAAGAAGGGTGTCCTTGGCGCTATAATCGGCCCGTATTGGCCTTTGGGATGCGTTCATCGCAAGCATGAGAAGGATATCGCAGCTGCAGGGATCGAGATCCGATGCCCCCTCTAAATCCCTGATCTCAACCACAGGAAGCTTCTGGCCATCTAGCTTCTTGGCTCCCAGCTTCTTGCCTTCAAGCTTCTGGCCATCTAGTTTCTGGTCTCCAAGGTCCCCACCGGCCTCCATACCTCTCGCTAACGCTAAGGAGCCCTGGATAGACCGACCCGAGAGAAGTTGAACAAAGCTGATAAAGTCTAAACCCACCGCCTCAGATTCCTGCGCCAATGCCTCAAGGGCATCAAGCGCTCTCAGCTCTATATCGATAAAAGCGACGGAACTGGCTTTACTGAGTCCTTGATAAAGCCAATAGGATTTAAAAACACGCAGAGCATCGCTGAGCTCGCCCGTCTCAAAAAGACCGATCGTTGCTTGAAGGGCATCGGGCTCCCGCTGAGCTAAATCACTCAACACAGTATCCGCATCGGTAAGGCGATTGCTGCGCCAAAGGCCATCCAAATAGAAGGCGTCAGAGCGGCTGATGGCATTAAGCGGATTGATCGCGAAATCGCTGGCAGCAAACGTATCTGGTGGGACCTGGCCATCCATGATCTGCGCCAACTGAAGCAACGCACGCGCCGCTTGCGTTTCAATGAGCGGCACACGTCCCTCGAAGGCTAAAAGAGCGCAAGAACCGTCTGCAGAGTCGTTCCACTCCTGTGCCAAGCGATTGAACAGCTTAAACGGCTCATCTGCTACCACCACGAGACGATGCGTTGAGCTTTCCTCGGTTAAAGCCGGATCCATGAGAGCGTTTTCGATAAGATCATGCACCAAACGATATTCGGCGCTTTGGCCGGTGGCGAAAGCGAAGCGAAGAGAACCCTCGGGTTGCAAAGGTTTGGACGGGTCAGGCTGATAGAGCCGAGTAAGCAGTGATTGAAGCTCAACGGACCGCTCGGGATGACCTTCGAAGGATGATTCATCCACCCCATCCCAAAGAAACTCAGCGTTCAGGCTCTCGAGAAAGCGTTCATCTTTGACAGTAAGTGTCCCTGGAACGAACTGATAGCAGATGATCGCCCGTTTCACGAAATCGGTCGGATTGAGCAAAGAGCTTATCTCGCAGGCCTCGATCATGAAACGTTCGTCGAGCAAGGTCTGATAAACTTCAGCGGCTTCTAAAAACGCTCGCTCTTCAGCTGACCAGCGGGACGGCACATTTTGATCCGATTCCAAAGATCTCCAGACCCGAAGAGTCGACATTGCCTCAGACACCAGAGAGGCTAAAAACACAATGCTATCAGGTCCATGGGGGTGTGACCCCGATTCAAGACCTTCCCACGCCTTCGCACAAAGTGCCAGCCGCTGAGTCGAATCCACGATCTTGCGGCCATCGCCATAGAGTTCCCAGCTATCGACCAACCATTGACTCAACGTGCAAACCTGCACACGAAAGCCCAAGGCGTTATAGGCCAGTAATTTTTTCACCCTGACGCTTGCCGCATAGCTCGGTGTCAAAACCACCGGTCTGCGACCGGATGACTTCCCGTCAAAGAGAGCTTGAAATAAGGGCCATTGGCTGTTCATGAGATTACCGATATGGTGTCGCCCGGAGCTATGGTTCCCCCCTCGATGACCTTAGTAAATACACCTTCACGAGGCATGATGCAATCTCCCACCTGATGATATATTGCGCAGTGCGCGTGGCATTCCTTACCGATTTGGGTAAGCTCCAAAATGACGTCGTTGCATTTAAAACGCGTTCCTAGAGGAAGAGCGCTCAGATCGATTCCCTCGACCACGATGTTTTCGCCAAATGCACCATCCTCTACTGAGGCCCCACGGCGTTTGAATTCCTCGATCTTCTCATAGGAAAGTAAGCTGACCTGACGATGCCACGCTCCCGCATGGGCATCACCCTCAATGCCATGATCGACCTTAAGTGTTATAGATGCAGTAGGGGTTTTTTGGATGCCCCGCCTGTCGCTCGTACAAACTGCCCTCACCGTTCCCATAAGGGACCACCTTGCCTTAGATGCTTTCCTCTCGAAGCCACCGCCCCGACTTTCCGCCCTCTTTTCGCAGCAAGCGGATCTCACCGATCTCCATAGCTCGATCAACCGCCTTGCACATATCGTAAATCGTCAAACAGGCCACGCTGACCGCCGTTAAGGCCTCCATCTCCACGCCCGTTTTTCCGTTCACACTACAGGTGCTAAGTACGTGAATTCCAACCCGTCCGTCAGATCTCTGCCCCGCTTTAACTGCCTGAAAATCCAGAGAGATACCAGTCAAATTGAGGGGATGGCAGAGAGGTATGAGTGTGCTGGTTTGCTTGGCAGCCATAAGGCCCGCCACCCGAGCGCATGCGATCACATCGCCTTTGGGAGCATCTCCCTCCACGATCAGCTTTAATGTCGAGGGAGCCATGGAGATGAAGCCCTCTGCCAAAGCGACGCGATCGGTATCAGCCTTTGCACCAACATCCACCATATGCATTTCGCCCTGCCCATTGATATGGGATAGGCGATTCGTTTCAGATTCCATCGTAAGTGGCTTGCCTCTCGTATCTTGTCATCGCTTGACGTCTTGTTTTCTCTGGCGCGTTGTCATCTTTTGGCGTGTTCTCATCTCTAGGCGTCCTACTATGCCTTAACCGCCTATTTGCGACATCTGCCGTAAGGTCCCTACTCGAAAGTGATGCTCATCCGGTTTGGAGGCCAAAGCTTGACTTAACGTCTTGCGCACACCTTCCTCGCCATAGCGTCTGAGCGCGGTTTTCGCATCGAATTCCTGATCCGAAAAAAGGCAGGGTCGTACTTGGCCGTCGGCGGTCATGCGCAATCGATTGCATTGAGCGCAAAAATGGTTTGATAGCGGGGATATGAAACCAACGGTACCGAAAGCCTTGTCGAAGCGATAATAGCGAGCTGGCCCCCATCCTACCGGTTTATCCTCAACCACCTCATGCAGCGGGCCAATGCCTTGAGAGCGCGCCTTGTTGTTTATGTGTTCGATGAGCTCAGAACTTGGAATCACGTCCTCGCTGCTCCAACGAGCCTCAGATCCCGCTGCTCCAATCGGCATGCATTCGATAAAACGTACATGAAGAGGCCGGTCCAAAGAGAGCTTCGCAAAGGCAAAGAAATCCTGATCGAGGCTTCGCGTGGTGACCACATTGAGCTTTATCGGGTCAAAGCCCACCGCAAAGGCAGCGTCTATGCCCTCGCGCACCTTATCGAGAGAGCCTCCCCTTGTGATCTGGGAAAAAACCTGCGGATCCAGCGTGTCGAGAGAGATGTTCACGCGAGAAAGTCCCGCCTGCTTCAACGCCTCGGCTTTGGCGGAAAGCAAAATTCCGTTGGTGGTCAAAGCCACGGACTCGATCGAGTCAAGAGAGCTTAAGGAGTAAATAAGATCCTCAATGCCGCGCCTTACCAAAGGCTCCCCACCCGTGAGTCGAATACGTCTTATCCCGAGATCAGAGGCGATCCTTGCGATAGTCGCGATCTCTTCGATGCGAAGGATCTCATCATGACTGATCTGCTGGACCCCCTCGGCTGGCATGCAATACACGCAGCGAAGGTTACAGCGGTCAGTGACGGAGATGCGCATATAGTCGATGGTTCTTCCGAAGCAATCTTGCAACGATCTCAGGTCCTTAGCGTATGCGAGGGTACGTATGCGAGGGTACGTGAGCGGAGATTAAAGTGCGAGCACGATGACATCACTGGCTTGAATTATAGCCAGCGCAGGCTTACCCTCGGCCAGTTCCAACTCCTCGATGGCCTCACTTGTGATAGTGCCTTTAATATGACATCCATTGGGAAGCTCGAGTTCCACCAGACCTTCGACATCCCCCTTGTTGACCTTTACGACCGTACCAGCCAGTTGATTTAAGGCCGAAAATCGCTCGAGGGGCTCATTGCCGGAGGCGAACATCACATCGGAAGCTTTGATAATGGCTCTCACCGGCACATCCTTGCGTAAAAAGAGATCCACAATCGCCTCATTGGTGATCAGAGCTTTGAACTCGATGCCGTCCATATCCATTATCACCAATCCATTGACCGCGCCCTTTTGCACATCGGTGATAAGTCCTGGTACCTGATTACGCGCTGATAATTCCATTGCTCTACCTCTTTCGGTTTTTGACTTATTCTACTATCTCGTGACCAGATAAATCTTGTCAGGGGGAATGCGAATCCAAAGCTTCTCACCGACTGTCGGGATATCTTCGGATCGCTCTTTTAACTTATCGATACGCCAGTACAGATGCTCCTCTAGATAACGCATTTCGTTGACGGAGCCGTCATCGCCGCAAGCAACATTGGCGCCGGCTGGCTGCTCTGACAAAAAGCGAAGCAACGCCGCCCGTTCGAAACGAGAATCGCTGGTGCGGTCCACCTGTACATGAAAGCAGTTTTCACCAGGACCCTCGGCCCTCTGAAGATAAAACGCTCGCACCCCTAAAGCCACGACATCCTTGGGCACCACCGACTCTGTCGCCAAGGTGATATTCCAAAGTGGGATATAGACATGGTGATCATCCACGTAACGAGCCGCGGGAATATTTTTACAACCCGAAAGCCTTATGCTGGCTTTGGAATTGGGATGGTTTACAAGACTTTCCCTCGTGCAGAAATCGACGATCTCCCCCTCATCGACTACGGCGATTCGATCGCAGAAGCGAAGAGCCTCGTCGATGTCATGGCTCACATAAAGGATTGTTCCACCAAAGTTGTCAAAGATTCCGAGGAGGCTTTGCTCAAGTAGCTCCTTGAGGTAGGCATCAAGCGCAGAGAAAGGCTCATCGAGCATCAAAATACCTGGCTGAGATGCCATCATACGCGCGAGTGCCACCCGTTGCTGCTCCCCGCCCGAAAGTTGCTTTGGGTGACGATCGCGCAAAGACTCCAAGCCGAAACGATGGATTTCCTGATCGATGAGGGCTTGCCGCTCTGACCTGCTTTTCGCCTTGGCGATACCTGCCCCGATGTTCTCAGCCACACTCAGGTTGGGAAAGAGTCGATAATTTTGAAATAGCAGCGCGGTTTTCCGCTTCTGCGGACTGAGATTAATCTTCGCCGCCGAATCGAAAAACACTTGATCGTCGACGATTATTCTTCCCTCATCGGGCTTGACGATACCAGCGATGCACCGCATCGTGAGACTTTTTCCTGAGCCAGACGCGCCAAGAAAACCGAGCGTTTCATCGCCCGCTTCAAAGCTTACCTCCAGCGTAAAGTTGGGAAGCTTTTTGAGGATGTCCACCTTCAAACTCATTGGCTCCGAGCGGTCCTTTTCCCGAAATAGTTGATCAAGATTATGAAGATCACGCTGATGAGAAGGATGATCACCGTCCAAAACAGCGCCACATCCACATTGCCGTTCATCCACTCGAAATAGATCGCGATGGGGATGGTACGCGTAATTCCCATGTAGTTGCCCGCCAAAAACAAGGTGGCACCAAATTCGCCGAGCGCCCGCGCAAAGGACAACATCGCCCCCGCAGCAAGTGACGAGAAAGAGAGCGGCAGCATGAGCTGGAAAAAGATTCGCCCGTTACTCCAACCGAGCGTTCGCGCGGCATCGAGCATATCCGCATCGAGTCCTTCAAAGGCTCCCCGAGCGCTTCGGTACATGAGAGGAAACGCCACCACGAAAGCGGCGATCACCGTAGCAGGCCAACTAAAAATCAACGGAAAGCCTATGTCGATGAACCATTGGCCGAGCGCGGTGCTTCTGCCTAAAAGCAGCAGGAGCAGAAAGCCGCAGACGGTAGGCGGCAGAACCATGGGAATCGTGAAGAGCGCATCAAAGAGGGTTCGCCATTTCGAGGAGATACGTAAGGTGAAATATGCGGCCGCCAAGCCGAAAACGACGATTAACACAAGAGCCGTGAGAGTGGTCCTTAACGTGACCCAAAGCGGCGAGAGATCGATGGCAGCGAGAAACTCCCCAAATGCCACAATGCCGGATGCTTCAGGGGATGCCACCACACTTTCCGGCGGCACGATACGAAGGAAATCGACAAAGGCCGGCCTCATCGAAGGAGTTGGGATCTGCCCTTGCTGCGCACCCGTGGCCTGAATGCTCAAGTAGTAATGACCCTCGTTAACCTCAACGCCAAACTCGTAACGCAGCCCTTCCCTTTCATATACCGGCTTGGAGAAGAATGTCCAGGTGACATCCTCTTTTAGCAGGATGCCACCGTTGGGAGATCTCTGATCCAGTGCGACGAGATACGCTTTAAGCTCGTTGCAGGATTTTTCATCAGCGACATCACAGATGCTATGTGCCGACTCAGGCACATAGACTAAAACCTCTTGATCGGTAGAGATCGCCGTTACGAAGTCGGCGGAAGTTCCCTGATAATAGTTATACCCATGGGGTAAGCCTTCGACCGCGCGCTCGGATCCTTTTTGGGCGCGAATGAAATCGCAGACTGCAAAGCTGGCGCCATCGATTTTCGCCTCCGTGTCGTCTTTAGTCACCAGCACATCCAAGCCATCATAGGATTCAGACGCTTCCCCGCTTAGTGTGACCTCACCATTCGAAGTTACCTGTTCACCCGATGATGGCAAGCCCAAAGCTACCTGCACCGGCCCAAGTCCCGGCAGCGACAAGCCCCCAAGCGTGAGCAAAAGCGCAAAAGTGCAAAAGAATCTGCGAGTTTTTGATCTCTGCACTTTTCCCATCACTGCCCTCAAGGCCAACACCTCAACGATCAGTTTAAGCTTGGGACTGAGGCGCCAAAGAGAAACCCCATGCCTGCCAGATCTGAAGAGCTCTTTCGTCATTGAGGCAAAAATCAAGAAACGCTTCGGCCTCTTCGGCATGTTCGCTTTCCGAGCAAAGAGCCGCTGGGTACAAAATAGGCTTATGGGTTTCCTCAGGCACAACTGAGATAATGCGCACGCCACCGAAGCGATAGACATCTGAGCTATAGACAAAGGCGATGTCCACATCACCGGTCTTAGCGTAGTTACAAACATTTCCCACCGATGAGCCCTCGGTGACTTTCCCCTCAAGCGGTGTTCCGACAAAGGTGCCATCGGTGCCGCTGGACACCGGTCCCACCGCACCATCGCTGCTTATCCAGCATGGAGGCAACGTAATCGAAAGTGATTGCTTGGCATAGTTGCCCGCCGGTACACTCGCATCCCCAACAGCGATACGGTATTCACCGGACGCAAGATCCTCAAGCTCAAAGGACTCGAAGGCCTTTTCATCCTTATTGGATTCAGCAGTTACCATGACCAGCTCGTTGGTGAAAAGGTCAAACACGCTGCTTTCGACCACATAACCGCGATCAACGGCCGAATCCATCGTGCCTGTTGAGGCGGTGATGAGAATATCGGCATAGGAACCGGCCCCGAGCATCTCTACCAACGTGCCCGAGCCCTCATATTGGGTATCAGCGAAGGTAACTTCAGGATGCTCCGATGTGTAAAGTTCTTGAACCTCGTTCATGGCTTTAGTCAGAGAGTTCGCTGCAAAAACTTGTAGCGTAACTGGATGATCTTCGCCCTCTGCCTCCCCCTTGCCGGAGCCGGAGCTCGAGGTACTTGCCTGGCTACATCCACTGATGCAGGCCAGCCCTCCTACCAAAACGGTGGTAAGTGCAAGCGATAGAAGTTTTGTTGAGAGCCTCATGAAACCCCCTCTTTAAAGCCGCTGATGCCAATATCCCCAGAAGCTCTATTATCCTTATTCGGGATTATATCTTTTTAAGAATAATATGAACGAAATAAAGGGGTGTGAGAGAAAAAGGGTTAAAGAGCGTTTAGAGAGGGTTGTCGTCCGGGGTATTGTTATCCGGAAAATCGTTGAGGGATTTGTCGCCGAGGGAATTGCTGTCCAAGGAGCAATTGCGCTGCCCAAAATGTCGTGCCCGCTCCTCCTCCTTTGTCAGCTCCTCGGGTGTGTTCACGTTGGAAAAGCAAAGAGGATCGATTGACTCTGCGCGAAGACGTTCCTCATCTATAACAAAGACCCGCAGGTCATCGATGATGGAAAGCATGCGACGATCCCCTCGCTTAAGGGCTTTCTCCACCGCCGCCAACGCCGGATCGCGCCGGTAAAGCGCATGAAAGGGCTCATAACCGCCGCACATCGGCAGCACGAGATCAACATCATTTTCTGCCATGAGGCGACGCTCCAGGGCAAGAAGCGACGGGCTAGCCCATACCATGTCGCATGCAACAAGCGCTACCGTATTCCACGAGGCGGCCGATAGGGCCGTATACAAACCAGCCAAGGCACCCCGTTCAGGCAGGCGATCACTCACTAAACGTAACGCATACTGGGGAAATTCAACGGGCAACGATTCAAGCCTATCCTGGGAATTCACCGTCACCAGAATCTCGTCAGCTAAGGGACCGAGACGACTGAGAGGATAGCTGATAAGGGGCTTGCCCAAAAAAGGTACCGTGGCTTTCGTCTTTCCCATACGACGGCTTTCGCCACCCGCTTGGATAGCAAGGGTAAAAGAACCAGCAAAAGAGCTGGTAAAAGCATTGGCGGATTCATTCAAGCCGTACGGGATATCCATAATAGGGTGAGTTTACCCTAAAAGCCAAGGAGCTCCTATTGGGCTTGGATCAAAGAGAGATAGCTTGTCTGGGCAAACTCATTTACCTTGTCTGACAGTGCTTGATAGACGCTTAAAAGACGCTGTCCTTGTTCGGTAAGACGGCTCCCCCGCGCTCCATCGCGGTCAAGGAGGCAAAAGCCCAGTTCTCCCTCGATTCCTTTCATAATGCGCCAAGCCTTGCTGTAGGCCATCCCCATAGCCTGAGCGGCGCGATTCAGCGAGCCGAGCTCTTGTACGCCCTTACATAATCGAGCCACCCCGGGACCGAAGACCTTATCTCCTTCGCCCACCTTGACCTGTAAGGAAACGCGTACCCAAGGCGTGAGCTTGTCTAATTCTTGACCTTTCTTTTTCGCCATGACAAGCCCCCTCATCCCATGTACTAGGACGGAAACACGACCGTTAACAGCATTTTGAAATCATCTTCGGCGTGAACCGAATGCGGAATCGTGGCTGGCATAACCAACACCTCTCCGCTATGGACATGGTGCTCTTTTTCACCCACTTTAAACATACCATGTCCTTCGATCACATACACCAGCGCGTCGCCCGAAGAATCATGAGTGCTGATTTCTTCGCCCTTAGAAAATCCAAAGAGTGTGATACTCACCGCCTCGTTTTGGACTAAGGTCTTACTTATGATCTGACCAGGCTTAACCTCGATTTCCGAGGCCAAATCTAAAACCGCGTCGTGCTCAATGTTTTTGATGTATCCCATACTCGCTCCTTTTTCGAGATGAATTGATCGCCTTAAACCATTCGCTGAGATTGCCACTACGAATGGTGATGACCCTGCCCCTCCGCCATAGCCTTCGCGTGTTCAAGCACCCCTTTTATAGCTTCCCAATTCTCTCGGGCCGCTTTAGTGGAACCAGGCAGGTTTATCACAAGAGTCTTTGCCCGCATCATAGACACACCTCGCGAGAGAGCCGCGAGAGGAGTGAATTGCAGAGAATAGGAGCGCATGACTTCGGCGATACCTGGTACATCACGCTCACAGACCTCCTTGGTGGCTTCAGGGGTCACATCGCGTGGAGATAGACCGGTGCCACCGCAGGTCAGAATCACATCGGCCGCCTCGACATCAGCGTAGTGAACGATGGATTCGGAGATGGCTTGGATATCATCGGGCACGACGATATGGCCTTGACAGGTCCAACCGGCTTCGCCGATGAGCCGCACCAGTTCGGCTCCTGCCTCATCGTCGGCTAAGGTACGCGTGCTAGAGCAGGTGATAACGGCTATGCGAAGTTGAGATGCATCTGCCACGGTTTTATCCTTCCGCCTCAATGCTTCTAGATGCCCGCATCTTCTGAGACCTCGGGCAAAAGACAACAGAGCTCATCTCCCACTGACAGAGACTCAAGACCCTCCTTCACCACCGCCAGGCAATTGGTTTTCTGAATAACACCAAATAGACCGGAACTTTGATTCTGAGCTGGCGTCACCTCATAGCTTCCATCGGAGTGCCTTTCGAGCGTCGCTCTCAGGTAAAGTCTCCGAGGATCACGCTTTGCCACCGCCTGCGTAAGACGCGCCATAACACGGGGAATTTCAAGACGGCCATAACCCTGCATCTTTCGAAGCGCTGGTCTGACTAAAAGCTCAAACCCACAATAGGCGGCAGCCGGATTGCCCGCCAAGCCAAAGACTGGGGTTTTGCCGACGATGCCCAAAGTCTGTGCTTTGCCGGGTCTCATGTTGACCTTGGTCATAAGCAGATCGCCCAACTCGCGGAGAGCCGGCTTGATGAAATCGAAATCGCCGTTCGAGGCGCCGCCGCTGGTCAAAATAAAATCATAGTCCTGAGCCGCCTCTTGAAGCGTTCGTTTGAGTGCTTGAAAATCATCAGGCACGATGGGAAGCAAGCTCGGAAGAGCGCCTACCCGGCGAATACAGGCAGCTAAGGCGTAGCTGTTGGAATTGCGGATCTTACCGGGACTCGGTTTGACATCGATTGGCACGAGCTCATCTCCGATGGCGATCACCGCCACCCGAGGCCGTCGGTACACCTCCACCCGAGTTATACCGCAGGCAGCAAGAAACCCTGCTCCCGCCTCGCCAATAACTTCCCCGCTTTCCATAATGGTCTCGCCGGCCCGAGCTTCCTCGCCCCGTTTCCGGATATTGGACCCAACCTTGGTTGGAGCCGCAAAGGACACACGGCTACCAGCTTTACCATCTCCTGATACAACGGGCACGATCTCGTATTTCACGACGGAATCGGCGCCAGCGGGCACCGGTGCGCCGGTCATGATACGCACACACTCATGCTCGCCAAAATCGCCGGAGAAAACATCACCAGCAGCCACCTCACCGACGACCTCAAGGACAACAGCTTGCTCCTCGGTGGCGTCTTTGATCTGATCGGCCTTGAGAGCAAATCCGTCCATAGCCGCATGGTCGAAGGGAAATACATCCATATCGCTTTTCAAGGGGGATGCCGCCACGCGTCCTACGGCATCAAGAAGATCCACTGTCTCAGTGGAAAGCTTATTCACTACCCCTAGAACTAAATTTCGTGCCTCTTCCACCGAGACGATATCGACCATTGTTCAATTCCTCTGCTACGAGTTGATTTCTCTGCTACGAGTTAATTCCTCTACTACGAGTTCAAATCTTTTGCTATGAATCTTTCGGCTCTAAACCTTCAAGCTTGCGCGCGGCGAGAAGTTTGCCGTCTAATCATCGACGCCAAGATAATCGACGATAAAGGCGGCGACCCCTTTGATATCACTGAGATCGAAAACAGGTACCTGGTAAAGCATGGCTATATGCCGCGCGGTGGGCATATCGGTGATCACAGCCACCGCATTATGCGACATCAGATTATCATCAAAAGGCTGTCCTTCCAACAAAGCCTCGGCGATGCTCGCATCAGCGAAATTGTCCTGGCGCATGATTTCGATGGTCGGAAGACCACTATGACGATAGCCTTCGACGATGATGATGTCATGACCAGGCATTGAGGCGACCACCTCATCGCATTCAAGCTCATGATCCAGTTTTTGTATGCGTGCGAGACGCTCCTCGGAGGTGATGACTACCTCTGAGGCTCCCGCCTCTCTCAGACGATAGGAATCTTTGCCCGGATAGTCTATCTCGAACGATTTGTGGTGTTGGTGTTTGACGGATGCCACGTCATAGCCCTGATCCACCAACAGGCGGATGACCGACTCGATAACGGTGGTCTTGCCAGAATTATGACGTCCGACGATGGCGATTGCGCGTTTTCTCGGCTCAACGTTTTTGGAGCGAGTCTTCGATGACTTCGATTTGGCGCTCGAATCCTTCTGGGAGGATTTCTCTTTGGCCGCTTTATGAGAGGACTTCTGCTTGAGCTCCTTCTTCGATGATTTCGTCGATCCCTTGTTTACGGACTTTCTCTTTTCAGCTTTTTTCGCCCGTTTCTTTTTGTCGGCAAACATGGCTCATCCCACCCTCACCTGGAGTTAAGTCCAACTCTTCCCAGTTGGTAATTATTCTTAGCGCGAATATATACCAAGATGAGGGGGTGATTATGCTTTCGTTAGTTAACCGTTTTCCTACGCTTTGGAAGAGCGAACTCTAACCTGCCCAAACGTGGATCGGCACTCACCAACTCTACGTTGATGCCATGACCTAAACGGTAGGTTTTTCCGCTTTCTTGGCCAGTGAGGGCATAGCGAGTGGGATCGAATGCGAAGTATTCTCGACCAAGCGAGCGAATGGGAAGAAATCCCTCAGCGGTATTCTCCAGACGAATGTAGAGACCGTGGACGCTCACGCCAGAGATTGTCCCATCAAAAGAGCTTCCAACTTTGTCCTGGAGATACTCGATGATCTTATATTCCTGGGACTGTCGTCCCGCCTCATCGGCCACCCGCTCCATCTCCGAGCTATGCGAAGCGAGTCCCGGTATAGAGCGTACCTGGTCATCGAAGTCTTTCGGCTTAAAGGTAAGCTGAGCCTTCAACATTCGATGGACAATTAGATCAGGATAGCGTCGAATCGGGCTTGTGAAATGACAGTAGGCTTCGCTCGCCAAACCATAATGTCCGTCGTTGTTCTCACTATAGCAAGCGCGTTTCATGGCGCGTAGGAGCAAGGCTGAAACGAGATTCTCCTCGAGCCTGCCCTTACTCGCTTCGAGAATCTTTTGAATGACATGGGAATTTCCCGTTGGCAGACCGTCGGCCATGGTCGTATCGAACCAAGAGAATTCCTGAAATACGGGAATGAGCGAACTGAGAGAATCCGCTGAGGGCGCTTCATGGACGCGGTAGACGCAGGGGAACTTCCTCTCAGAGAGATGGCGAGCGACCACCTCATTGGCAAGTATCATGGCCTCTTCGATCAACTCCGTCGCGTCGTTCTTTGTACGGAGCTCGATGGCCTCCACGTCACCTTCCTTATCCAACACCACCTTCGCCTCAACACTTGAGAAGTCAATTCCTCCCGCGGCGGTTCTGAGAGCCGCCCGTTTCTTCGCCAATCGGGACAGAGTTTTAAGCTTAGCCAGCAGCTCAGGACTCACTGCATCATCGCCAGAAAGCCAACGCTGTACCTGGTCATAACTCAGACGCCTGTTTGATCGAATAAGCGCCGGATAGAGCTCATAGCCCAAAAGCTCACCCTCATCGTTGAGATAGAGATCGCAGGTCATCGTTCGGCGCACTTCCCCGGGCCGCAGCGAGCAAAGATCGCTCGAAAGCTCGTGAGGAAGCATCGGGATGACACGATCAGCCAGATAAACGCTCGTGGCACGTCGCCGTGCGTCACGGTCGAGCGGACTGTCCCAAGAAACGTAATGCGAGACATCGGCGATAGACACCCCGAGCCGCCAAACCCTGCGATCAGGCGCCCCAGAGAAATCGACAGCATCAAGTGAGACCGCATCGTCGAAGTCTTTAGCGTCAGGCGGGTCAATGGTGATAATGTAGCGATCTCTTAAATCACGGT
>CANRPV010000015.1 GCA_947632575.1 uncultured Eggerthellaceae bacterium
TGAGAGAAGCTCGTCGAGGTATTTTCCCGCCGCACCTACAAAGGGCTTCCCTTGCAGATCTTCGTTTCTTCCCGGCGCCTCCCCGACAAACAGCACGCGCGCATCGGGATTCCCATCCCCAAACACGGTATGCGTGCGTCCATCCGCCAGAGGGCACCGATGGCAAACAGCCACTTCGGCGGCGATGGTTTCAAGAGGAATGTGCGGCTTGGGCATAATGCGTCCCTAGTAGATCCGAGGAAGACGGGTGTTTCCGAAGAGAATAGTTACCTCATGAGGAATGGTATCGAGTAGCGAGCAATATTCTTCAACCGTGATGGCCTGATCACCCTGCCGGCCAACCAGAACCACCTCATCCCCCACCTGGGGGTCAAAGCGTCTCCGCGTACCATAGGTGCGCAGATCCACCTCGAACATGCACTGATCCATGCAGATATTGCCCACCTGGTGACAGCGTTGCCCTTCGAAAAGCACATCGATACGACCCGAAAGCGATCTGCGCAGGCCATCAGCATAGCCGATGGGCAGTGTGCAGATCTTAACCGAGCCAGGGCTTCGGTAGTGCATGCCGTAGCTCACACCCTCGCTCATGGGCACCGTCCGCAGACTGCTGATGCGAGCATGCACGCTCATAGCTGGCTGCAAGTCCAACACGGGCCGCAGAAACTCAGCAGCTGGATAACCATATAAGCTGATGCCAAGTCGCACCATGTCAAAGTAGACGTCTCTGAAGCGCGTGATGGCGGCGGAGTTGGCCGCGTGCAGGATGCCCGGCTGATAGCCGGCGTTGCGAATGGCGTTCACGGCCTCGATAAAGCGACGCGCCTGAATCTGAAAATCGAGCGTCTCCTCGAAATCCGCGGTGGCGAAGTGAGTGAACACGCCCTCCAGATCCAGCGCCCGATGGAAGCTCACCTGATTGAGAAACTCCACCACCTCATCGTGGCGAACACCAATGCGATTCATCCCGCTGTTGATGACCAGGTGATATGGTGCGCGCATGCCATAAGCGTCAGCCGCCTCAGCATATTGGATAGCGAACTCCGCACTTTCGATGGCGGGCGTCAACTTGTAGGCGAGAAGCAGTGGAATGGCACTCAAAGGAGGCTGAGAAAGCACGAGCACCGGGCTGTTAAGCAGCGCCTCCCTCAGTTCGATACCCTCATCGACGGTGGCGACGCCAAGGCAGTCGGCACCAGAGTTCAACGCTGTCCTAGCGCAGGGCACCGCGCCATGACCATAGGCATCAGCCTTAACCACAGCCATCAGACGCACACCAGGACCAATATGTCGCCGCACCGTCTTTACGTTATGGCTGATGGCGTTCAGATCGATTTCACACCATGCCCATCGACGATCCCTTTCCGGAATCTCTTTCAGCTTCTCAGGATCGAATTCCAGCTTCTCCTCTCCCTCTCGGCCAGCGTTGCGAGAATACTGAAAGGCACCCTGCCTCGCAACGCGCTGAGAAGGAAACGAAAATCCATTCGACGGGGATTGACCATAGGAACTCTGAGTCTGATATCTCTGCGGGAAATAGCCGGAGACGCCAGTGTTGCGAGAACCCGACTTCAGCGGATCTGGCGAGGCGGAAGGACGGCGCGGAGGGAGAGAGGTAAATCCGTTTGGTATTTCCTGCGCGTCCATGGGATGAGTTCTCTCCTTAGTAGTTCAATTCGCAAAGACTAGGAATTCTTTTTCTTCCGCTCCTGATACTCCCGATAATCATCGTAGAGGTAAGCCTTTTGGGCAAGGCGGTCGATAAGTACCTGCACGATCAAGAACATCAAGAGAGCCAACACACCGAAGATGATGATGGCAAGAGAAAATCCGTCAGGGATAAGCATACCCATATAGAACAGCGCGAGCACAAGGCCCAAAAGGAACCCCTGAAGCCACATGCGTTGAGTCCTCGAGGATTTAGGCACCCATGAAAAGAGATCGGGACCTGCCTGAGGATTGTCAACCGGCTCCTCGACGGTTACGCCAAGGCCGCTTCCACCCTCATCCTCATACTCCTCGAAGTCTTCGTCATCATAGTCTTCGTCGTCGTAATCGTCCTTTTCGTATTCGTCGTCTTCGACATACTCAGAGTCTGTCTGATCGTCCTCGTATTCGTCGTCTTCGTACTCCACAGAGCCATCCTCATCGGAGTCGTCGTAATACTCATCGCCCTCGTTTTCCTCAATGACATCATCATCGAGCTCTTCAAGCGACTCCTCGTTTTCGTGGTCCTTGTCTGCCATGGGCGTTTCCTCAGATTTCCTTACGTTTCCTCAGATTTCCCTTACCTATTGTTTTTATCAAAACCTCATCAGCGGATAGCCACGGGAAAAGAATCATTTTCCCAAAGATAGCAAGCAAGAGTAACCGATATAAGATCAGCACTCCCACCAGGGCTTAAGCGGTGTTCTTGGCAGAAGTCTTGTAGCACCCTATAAGCGTCCAATCCACTATCAGTAAAGACGCTTCCCGCCTCAAGACAGGAAGCCGCGAGCGTCTGTAGCTGCTTCAAGCGCTCAGGACCGCCTCGCCAAAGCACCGTCGTATCCTCCACGGAGGCCATGAGGCTCACCAAGCAATGACGGATAGCCTCAGAAAGGTAGGCATCCTTTTCAAAAGCCTCGATCAAAGCTGGGAGTCCACAGTGCTCCACCGAGGGAAATCCCGCCTCAACCTCACCGCGGATTCCCGTAGCGCCGTAACACCGGTACAGCTTCTCCCCCGCTGTTTGAGCCTGTTCGCGAGAAGCCAATTCTCGCTCAACGATACCGGCGGTTATTTCCCGCGAACAAGTAAACAGCCGCTCAAGACGCACAGAACCGTCTTGAGCCTCTAAATAACCGACGAGCGCCGCCAGCAAACCAAGGCTGAACAGCGCTCCTCTTTGGGTGTTAATACCAGACGTGGAGGCGAGCAATGCATGCTCAGCCTCCACGCCAATAGGTCTCAATTCTACTAGCAGCTGGGGAAGCTCCCCCTCGAACCGATAACCAAGCTCGACAAGTCGAACCATGTATGGCACCAGCGCTGCGGTACCGTTCATGAACGTCAAGATGCTCATGTCGGTATGGCTTCCATCGCTTCCCCAACATACGAGGCCAGGCTTTTCCGAAGTAGCAACTTCGAGAAGCATCCCCTGCATGATGGGCTCAGCGAGCCGCCAGCAAATCGGGTCCAAACGTACCCTCCGAGCCCTATCCGATAAAGCTAATTCCTAGTGGAAGATAGCGTTGGTGATCAGATAGAGAACAGAGCAGGCAGCCAAGGCCAGTGTAGAACGTAGCGGTCATGGCTCCGTAAGGCACCAAGCGAGCATCGGTAGCAGCGAGGCCGGCGGCGGTGCCAGAGGTGGTGCCCATAAGGCCGCCATATACCATAGCGGACTTGGAGTTGTTCAGACCAAAGGGCTTCGCCAAGAACGGAGTGGCGATCATAACGACGATGGACTTCACAACGCCAGCAGCGATGGAAACAGCGATAACCTCAGAGGAGGCACCAGTGGCAGCGCCGGTCACAGGGCCGACGACGAAGGTGACAGCGCCCGCACCGATGGTGGCCAGATCAGCAGCGGTGTGATAGCCAAAGATGAGGGCGAAGATAACGCCTACGATATAGGCGCTGATAATACCGACGAACAGAGAGAGAATGCCAGGGAGACCTGCCTTCTTGATCTCTTCAAAGCGGGCACCAAAAGCGGTGGACACGATCGCGTAATCGCGAAGCATGGAACCACCCATTGTGCCGAGGCCTGCGAAGAACGTGATGTCTGCAAGACCCTTGCTGCCGCCGCTTACTGCGCCGCCGATCCAAGCGAGGATCAGGCCGAGCAGAATGGCGATAGCGGAACCATGGATGCGGCCCTTGGTGAGCTTAGACAGGCTGTAAGCAACCCACATAACGAGACCAACCATGGCAAAGGCGACAACCAAACCATTGGAGGTTACGACTTTTTCGATCATACCAAGAATATCCATAAGTCTTAATCCTCCTTAGCAGGCGTCAGTGGCGGTAGCGGCTCAGCCGGCTTGCCGATCTTTGAGATCAAAGGCATCAGCAAGAAACCTACCAGAACAGCGATGATGCCAGCAAGAATGGCAAGAGGACCTGCGGTAATAGCTGCATACACGTTCTGGCCGCAGGTCATAGCCACAACGATCGGAATGTACATTGAGCTCCAGAAGTTCAGACCATCTTGAGCTTGCTTGGACAGGTGATTGTCGTTGAGGAACTTGTTGGACAAGATGATCAACAAAATCATAGCGAAGCCAACGCCGCCGACGTTTGATCCAACGCCGACCAGCTGTCCAAGGATGTCGCCAAGCAATACGCCAATGAAATAGCATACTGACAATAGCGTAACACCATAAATAACCATTAGACCACTTCACCCCTTCTTTATACTCGTTGTTTAGGCGCTTAAAACGCCCTATATCCAACGGAAGTGTCGTTTGTTATTCAGCAATAACAAACATGGTGTCGCCAGCGCTAACACGATCGTCAACAGCGACCTTGATCTCCTGGACGGTACCGTCGCAAGGGCAAGCGATGGCTTGCTTCATCTTCATGGCTTCCATGGTGCCCAGAAGATCCTTAGCCTTAACGGCGTCGCCCTCGGCAACATTGATCTCAAGGATCTTGCCAGGAACACGGCTCTTAACTTCCATTCTATCCTCCTTCACTTCTTCTCGATCCTGCCTATCTTTGTTTCACGACGTGTGTCTTCTTCTCTTGCCAAGAAGCCATACGCCAGAAAACCCTACGGGGTATATTATGCGCTTTCTGTGGAATAAAAGCCACAGTTAAATGTCAGTTAATCGGCGCACTCAATCAAGCGTGGAGTGCCTTTTTTACAGCCTTAGCGCAAACTACTGCGGCGACTACCTTAATAATGTCCACAGCCACGAAAGGAGCCACGGTCACAGCGAAGGCAGCCTCCGGACCGACTCCCGCGACGGCCATGTACTGAGCCCAGCCGCAAAGGTATACAACGCCGAGGAAAATGATGGACGCAATGATCTCAACACCGAAGTTGCGACGCTCCCCCATGGCATGCATGAACAGCAGCGCCAGACCAGCGCCAAAAGCCCATCCCCAGATAAATCCGCCGGTCACACCAGCGATGACACCAATGCCACCACTCATGCCAGCAAACACGGGGAGACCTATGGCGCCCAAGACGATGTAGCCCACGATGGCGATAAGGCATTCGCGTGGCTGCAACGCCATGATGGCAAACATAAGCGCAAAGATCTGTAACGTCAGCGGAACCGGACCGATGGGAATCTGTACCCATGCGGACACGACCAAAATAGCAATGGTAAGCCCTATGAACGCTATGGAACGAGTTCGAGAACTCGTCCGTGTCCGACTCTTAGTCGCATCCATTACTTGTCCCCCTCATTACTTCCCTCTAAAAATGCGGAGCCGTTCACGGTTCGCGGAACGGCCCCGCTGTTTATATCATCGATGGATGAAATTATTCGTTAGCCTTTAGAGTTACTCGGCGATAACGAACATGGTGTCGCCAGCGCTGACGCGATCGTCAACAGCGACCTTGATCTCCTGGACGGTACCGTCGCAGGGGCAAGCGATAGCTTGCTTCATCTTCATGGCCTCCATGGTGCCCAGAAGATCCTTAGCCTTAACGGCGTCGCCCTCGGCAACATTGATCTCAAGGATCTTGCCAGGTACACGGCTCTTGACTTCCATTTTTCCTCCTTTTGGTAAAACCAACTACTCATGTTCCAGACGTTGAGCCTCAGCTTTGTCCAGAAGCTCGACGTCATAAAACCCCTTTACGAGTACCGAGTGACTTGCACCGAAGTACTCTTTCAGCTTAACCCCTAGGCCACCTACCAACTGCAGCTCGGCATCGACCTTGGTGCTCGAAGCCTTCTCGAGAGCCTCAAGACCCTCGTAAAACGCTTTAAGCTGCGATCCCGCCTTGCTTCGCACCACCAAGTCCAAATCGGAATCTTCGTGGCAATAGGGCAAGCCGGTCATCAGCTCAAGAGCCGTGGAGCCATAGACTCCGCAACTCACATCACGTTCCTTGGCAAGCGCCAAGGCCTGCTCAAGCACCGCGGCTTTCGCCTCCACGTGAAGCGTTTTCTTTTGCGGAAAGTCCTTCACAATTTCGTAGGGGGTCAAACGCCGCTCAATGGCGCTTAAGGGAATGAGAGCCGACACACGTAAGCGTTCACCATCCTGACGATAAGGAGATGAAAGACCGACCCAGATCATGTCGGCCTCCACTGACGTTTGGCGGCTCACGATGGCGGGTATGTCCACCCCGCCTTTGAGCCCTATGAGATTTTCAAGTTCTTCGCGGGGCCATTTCGACCCGTAGCTCAGCCATGCTTCTTCGAAAAGAGATTCTCGACAGCTGCCGGAATAATATAACAGATCGTGACGATTGAAACCTGAGATTTCCAAGGAAACTAGCGCCTTTGCTCTAGCGTTTCTTAAGCCAGAGAGGATCACTCTTCGATTGGGATTGAGAGGCCTGTTGAGCCTCGATCATCCGCTGGAATAACTTCGTCTTCTCCGGACCGCTGATGATCACGCCCTCACCCTCGGCCGGCCATGCCGGACGCAGCTCGAGGACGTTTTCGGACGCCTTGGCCTCCATATCGGGAGCCAATCGCACGACCCTGCCCTTGATACGCAGGATGGTACGGGAGGCCCTTTCGACGGTTTGCGCGGATTGAGCGGTGCAAGCCCTCACCACGACGTCATATTCGGGAGTCGAGCGCCGACGAGAATAGGTAATGATCTTACCTTCAGGATCTAGAAGATGCCCTGTGTCGCTTATGGGGAAGCTATCGCCAGTGGGAAGACCGCCCACGACCAGCTGTTGCCAGCCCTCGTGGCCATAGTCGGGCACCATTTCCACGTCATCGCGAACCGGAACGCCATTGATGGTCACCCAACCGAACTCCTGGCAACCGTAAAGGTCGTTCACGCTCGCATGCTTTTGCTCCGCAACTTCGGGAAGCTCAAGATCAAGAGGAGTGCCCGCGCAGAGCAAAATCATATTCTCAGGGATAAGCGGCCACAATCCCAGTTTTTTAGCGTCTTCCAACGAAGCACGCAGGAAGCTGGATTCGCCGATGACGATGCGCGGTTGAACCTTGCACAGGGTCACCAAGAAGGCATCTCTTGATGAACGAGGCAGAAAATGCGGGGTGATATTCATCTCATCCACCGCACCGCGAGAAAACACGTTGATCAATGGTGGATAGCAAACCACCATTGAATCACCCTCGCGGGCGCCGGCGCGGCGCAGAGCGCGCACGCCGGCTTCGACCCGCTCGGGTAGTTCTTGATGGGTTACGCCAACGATGTTCTGAAATGCCGTCGACCCTGTTGTAAAGGTGACGTAGGCGAAGTTGAGAGGCGTGTGAACCTCCTCGATCACATGGGCGCTTGTAGGCCCAGCGATCAACTTGTCATCCAACGTACGATGCTTCATGGTTTCAAGCGTCGGAGCATCGGAGAACTCGTTTACCAACTCCTCCATGTCGTCGAGGATCAATTTGGCATCATTCACATCGCTCATGGCGTAAATCTCCCTTTAACGTCGAGACTTAGACGTACTGATCCGCAACCTTTGCGTACTCGGCTTCCATGGCCTCGATAGCCTTACGACGGAGCATACGACCGCCGCGCTCTTCGCCAAGCTCGCCATGATACATAGGACCGGTCGGCAGACCTGCCTTCTTGCGATCCTCGACCTCAGCGATGTGACGGGCGATAGCGGGACGCATATCCTCGATGTTCTCGACGAGCTCATCGACGCCACCAAGACGATAGAAGAACTGAGGACCAGCCGCGAATACCGGGTTGGACACTGAGAGCTCTTCCAAGCGCTCGATGTCGATCTTGGTGATACGAGAAATCGAAGTGATAGGCATAACATGAATCATGGTCGAGAACTCGGGGCTCAGGGCCAGGATTTGGTCAGCCTGCAGGCCATGGCACAGGAAGGCGCCAGAAATGGCACGACCGATAACCAGTGCGACGATGGCATGGCCAGCCTTGCGAGCCTCAGCCAGTGCCAGCTGATATGCACCGGTGGCCTTGTTCATGCCGAAGATCTCCTCCTGCTTGCCAGGGCCATTACCGGGGGTGTCAACGATAAGCACGAGCGGACGCTTCTCGCCAATCGGCTTATCAGCATCTTGATGAAGCATGGTGTAGACAGTCTTGGCCATCTTGTAGGCCTCTTCCATGCCGATAACACCGAAGTACACGACAGGGAAGCGCTCGTTTACGGCTTGAGCATCGTTGGCGATGACAACAACGTCACGGCCTTCGATAGCAGCCTCGCCCACAACAGCGCCAGGGCCGATGTCGGAAGGAATCGGGGTGTCACCCACCATGTTCTCTTTAAAGCTACCTTCGTCAACGATCATGTCGATAGCGTCACGACCGCGACCGATCATAACTTCAACAGTCATTCCTCATAACCTCCTTACGGGCGACGCTTTGCGGTGGCAAGAAACTCTGCGGTGGTGATCTCGGTCAACTGCTCCGGGTTCTCGTTGCCGTAGTAAGCCCACACGTCACGGGAGTCCTTCGGATGCAGCTCAACAGAGAGCTCAGCTAAAGCAAGCTGCTCATCGACGAGTTCCTCGTTGCCGATGCGGCGCATCTTCTCGATCGCGGCATAGCCGAGATCCATGACCTCGCCGATGCAATCGTGGAACGCACCGATGGTGTCCTCGACCAGGTAGTTGGCGTCACGCATGATGTACTTATGACGAGCGCCCGTGGTGCGATAGACCAAAGCCTTGTCAGCAGAGTCAAACTCGGCCTTGCCCATCTCCTGCTCGATAACCTCAGGACCGGTCAGACCAAGACGACCATAGGTGTTCATGATGATGACGTCGGTAGCAGCAGCCACGAAGCCCATGCCGCCGAAAGCGCCAACCTTGGAGCCGATAACAGCGAATACGGGGAACTTGCCCTTGGAGCCCTGGATCTGATCCATGAACTCAGCGTGAGCCAAAAGACCCGCGTTGGACTCGTGCAGACGCACACCACCAGTCTCAAACGAAATCACGACTGCCGGACGACGCTCTTCGATCTCATCCGGGCACTCAGCCATGATCTTGTCATATACCTGATTCGCCAGCAAGAAAGCGCCAACGATCTTTGCGCCGTGAACCTCACCCACAGCACCGCCGATGAACTTGCCCTCTTGGGAAGCGACAAAGACAGGATGCTTGCCAACCAGGCCAACGCCGGTGACGACACCGTCGTCAAACTCGACGGCCTCGCCCAGTACAGGCAGGTGCGGGCTGGTAAGACGGTCCTTAGGACCGGCAAGTTCGGTCCAGGTGCCCTCGTCGACCATACCAATGGCACGCTCGCGAGCGGTAGCCTCGTAGAAGCTCTTGGCCTCTAGTTCCTTCCAGTCTGCCATGCCTAGGCCTCCTTCTTCGCGTCCTGCAGCGCCTGACGGAGTCGCATGGACACAACCACAGGCGTTGCGTTGTTGTCGTTGATCTCAACGTTCACATCGGAGATACCAGACTCGTTAACGAACTTCTGAAGTACGCGGCTCCAAACCTCATCAAAGCCGGTAACTGGGGTAACAATCTTGAAGTTCACTTTACCGCCGAGGTCCTCTTTGGTGAACATGACTTCCATATCGCCTGATCCGACTACGCCAGAGTGCATCCACTCAACCGGGAAGGGCTGGGGATTAGCAGCCTCGAACGTATAGGTCAGTTCTTGCAATGCCATAAAATTACCTCCTTCTGCAAACCTACGGGGCCATTACCAGTTGCGGAACTTCGCCGGCGGGTTGTAGAGGCCGCCAGACCAATCAACGAGGTCATGGACGGTCTTTGCAGCCAACAGGTTGCGGTTCGCCTTGGAGACGTCGACGCCCAGATCCTCAGCGGTCTTGAAGATGCCCTTTTCACGCAGCTTCTCGGTCTCGGCAGGATCCTCTTCGAGACCAACCTTGGTAAAGCCAGCGACTGCACGGATAGCAGCCATCTTCTCGGCCATGGAACCGCACTTATGCAGATAGGCGATGCCTTCCTCGGTGACGATGTGGGTCAGGTCGTCGGAGTAAATCATGACCGGCGGGATGTCCAGGTTTGCAGTCTTCTGGAGCTTGACAGCATCGAGTTGGTCGACAAAGCCCGGAGCCAACTTCTCGCGGAAGGTCTCCTGGAGCTGGACAACCAGACGCTTGCCACGAGGCATATCGCCATAGAGCTCCGGACCCATTGCGTACTCTTCGCCGCACTTGGTCCAAGCCCCGGTCGCATGACGACGACCCTTGGCGTCGCAGCCCATGTTCGGGGCGCCGCCGAAGCCTGCGATACGAGTTGCGGTTGCGGTTGAGGAGTTGCCATACTTGTCGATCTGGAGCGTGCCGCCGATGAAGCAGTCGATGGCATAGTGGCCAGCCATCTGAGAGTAGCAGCGGTTGGAGCGCATGTCGCCGTCGGGGCCGATGAAGAAGACGTCCGGACGAGCCTTAACATACTTATCCATACCGATCTCGCCGCCGAAGCTGTGGATGGACTCAACCCAGCCAGACTCAATAGCAGGAATCAGGCAGGGATGCGGGTTCAAGATGAAGCGGTTGCAGATCTTGCCCTTGAGGCCGAGCTCTTCACCATAGGTGGGGAGCAGAAGCTCGATAGCGGCGGTGTCGAAACCTACGCCATGGTTCAGGCGCTGAATGCCATACTCGGCATAGATGCCCTTGATAACCATCATAGCGCGCAGGATCTGGGAGTCGGTGATCAGCGCGGGGTCGCGGGTGAACAGCGGCTCGCAGTAGAAGGGCTTCGGGGACTGAATGACGAAGTCTACCCAGTCACCAGGGATGTCGATGCGCGGCAGCTCATCGACGATCTCGTTTACCTGAGCGATAACGATGCCCTGACGGAACTTGGTGGCCTCAGCGATAACCGGGGTGTCCTCGGTGTTGAAGCCGGTGTAGAGATTGCCGTTCTTGTCGGCCTGATAGCCAACGCACAGAGCGACACGCGGGGTGAGGTCCATGTAATAGCGTCCATAGAGCTCAAGGTAGGTGTGAATGGAGCCCAGCTCGATTTTGCCTTCATTCACGAACTCGGCCAGACGGCCGCCCTGAGGACCTGAGAAGGAGAAGTCGACCTTTTTCGCGATACCCTTCTCGAAAATGTCCATGTGGGAGCTCAAAGACAACACGGACTGAACCATGTGAAGGTCATGAACCTTCGCAGGATCAACCTTGCAGAGGCATTCTGCCAAGAAGTCAGCTTGCTTCTGGTTGTCGCCCTCGATGTTAACCTTGTCACCCGGGCGGATGACAGCTTCCAACAGCTTGACGGCGTCTTCGGCCGCCACGACCTTTCCTTCTTTGACATAGGGTTGGGCATCCGCAAGGCGCTCTTTAGCGTCTCGCAGAAGAGTATCCCAGACCTTTGTCGTTGCTGTTGTCATACCCTTTCTCCTTTCCACCATTTTCGTTTCCAACACATGCCTATTCCTCGTTCCCTCATAGCGGTTAAGGGAGATGCATGACGCCTAATCCCGCACGCTGATGAGAGGAAAAAGTATGCATTGAAGATTCGCCAAACATGGCGACTGCCACCCAGTGCTCGTTACGAACTATGCCCACCTTAACAGAAAGACTGGCGGAAGAAGACGTGCTGACCAGCAAACCCTTTTTTGCTTCGTCCGAAGCGTGGAGCAGTGCGTGGATGGCTCGTTCGTTCTTCTCTACCAGTCCTGAATTCAACGCGGCGCCTATGATGGCCCGCACGAGTTTTGGTTGGAAATCTCCATCTGTCTTGCCACCAACATTGGTGGCGACACAGTTCATACCGAGGCTCTCGATGACATCCTTAAGTGCTTTTTCTTCTTCGGGGGTAGAGCTGAGAGCAAGCAAAAGAGCGTTATAACCGAGCCCTTCTGCGCTTTCGGCCAAAGGAAAAACACTTAAGGTTACTTTCCTCATAAGACCTTCCCTTAGGAAAGGTTCCCTCCGAGGAAGCGGAATCTCGGAAGGAACCTTTTTACCCTAGTGGCTGTTAGCCAATCATGAAGACTGTGGCGACAAATACGCCAGTGGCAACGGCCGAGACGATAACGCCGCAGACGTTGCAGCCCATTGCAAGCGGAAGGATGATGGCCATGGGGTTCTCGTCCTCAACGGCATGCTGAGCAAGCTTTGCGGTGGTGGGCACGCAAGAAATACCAGAAATACCGATAACCGGGTTGAATTCCTTGCCGCGTGCCTTGTCCTTAGCATAGATGACCCAGCCACCGATCAGGCCGCCGACAGCGGAGATAGCCAGAGCAACGATGCCGAGGATGAGGATGGTGCCGACCACTGGGTTCATGATGGTGGAAGCCTCGCAGAGGCAGCCAAGCACGAGGCCCAGGAAGAAGGTGGATACGTAGGTGATGCAGCCGTCGAGCTGATCAACGTACTCCATGATGCCAGCTTCTTTGACGGCCAGGCCGATGAAGAAGGAGAGCATCAGAGGTGCGGCAACCGGGAGGATGATGCAAAGCATGGCGCAAACAACGACGCAGAACAGGAACTTAGCGGTCTGAGGAACCTCAGGCGGATAAGCGATAACGTCGATGCCGCGATACTTCTTGGGGACCAGAGCCTTGATGATGTAAGGATAACCAGCATAGGTAAGGCTCAGGTACAAGTAAGCGATGATGCCGATTGGCACGAACAGATCCGGTGCGAGGATCAAAGAAGCGAACAAGACCATCGGGCCGTCAGCGCCACCGATGGTGGCAACAGCGGCTGCTGAGCTAGGATCGAGTCCGAAGACGCTAACACCAAGGCCGAGGGTGACGAAGGTGCCCATCTCAGCAAAGATGGCGATAACGATGCAAGCCCAAGGACGAGCCAGAATGAAGCTGATGTCGGAGCGAGCACCGATGCCCATGAAGACCAAGCAGGCGATCAAACCATTGCTAAACGTCAGGTTGTAGACCGGCTGCAAGAAGTTCACTTGCAAAATGTTTACCAACTCATCTACATCAGAGATAAGTGGGTTCAGGATGATCGTTCCCAACCCGCCGTCCGAAAGAAAGAGGACGCCGCAGTTAACAGCGATCATGCCAAGGCCCATAGGGACCATGATCAAAGGCTCAAGAGTTCTCTTGAAGCCGAAGTAGCAAAGTACGAACCCGAGAACAATCAGACCGACGCGCATAGCAGCGACGAGCGGATCCTCCAGGAAGAAGGAGCTGATGCCCGGGAACATCTGAATCAAAATGTCCATGAATCAATAAATCCTTTCATCTCGAACTCAAACTATTGAGTTCGCGTCCCCGAAATAAACCCTCTCGGTTAACTCTTCTTCTTGGTGCTCATTGCATTACTAATAAGCACGATAACTAAAATAACGAGCAGTGATAGAACCGCCGTTATCCCATAGGCCATTGCTGTATAGACCCATACGTTCATTAATTGGTTCACCCCCTCGGTACACAAAAAAAGAAAATCCATCCTTAGGAGCCATCAAATTCTCTACCCCTCTGAGGCCCCTTCAGCGGATTTCCGCTTTCGGTGTATACAATGTTTGGATTTCCGCCTCTAGTACACACCTAGCTTCCTCACGAAGAAGAACCTGGAAAAAGCAACTCGGATCTCTTTCCAAGGACTTTTCCGCGATGAAACTAGGAGAATACCCACACTCATTCACTCTAGTACTCTGGCACGAATGGTACGGAGTACGCAGATTTTTGTCAAGAAAATTCGGCCGAATATCGGTGGATTAACGACAGGTCACGAGGGGACTAACGCATGAACACGATGTCGCCGGAAAGCGCAGGCTCGGGCTCGTCACAGCCCTCCTCGAGAAGCAGCAAACAGCCATGTTCGTCCATGCCGACCGCCACCCCATGGCGATGCTCGTTGATGCCTTTGAGCTGAACCTCCTCCCCGATGCCGATGGCAAGATCCAGCCAGCGTCGACGAATGTCTTCGAAACCCTCGGCTTGGAGAAGCTCGTAATCGGCCTGGAGATGATTAAGGATGGCGGCGGCAATGGGTTCACGCTCAAGCTCTTTGCCGTCGTTTAACGTCTTCAGGGCGATAGCCACCGAAGCCAACTCTGGCGGGAACTGATCGTTGTTGATGTTCACGCCGATACCCATCGTCAGCCACTCGATGCCTCGTTCGGTGATGGAAGCCTCCGCCCTCATGCCGCAGATCTTGCGACGGGCGTAGGGACCACTTGCCACCAAGATGTCGTTGGGCCACTTGATCCCCGCTGGAAAGCCGAATTCCCGCAGCGCCTCGGCCACGGCCACCGCCGTGGTAAGCGTGCAGAGCGCGCCGTCGACCGGATCGAGACGCGGCCGGAAAAGCGGCGTGAAGTAAATCCCGCCCCGCGCCGGCGAATGCCAGGGACGATTGAGCCTCCCCTTGCCGGCTGTCTGCTCTTCAGCGAAGGGCACCGCGTATTCAGGTTCCCCCGCTCGCGCCAGACGCTCCGCTTCGGTCATCGTAGAGTCGAGCACGTCGAAGACGGTGATACGCCAGGGATTGCCAGGCGTGAGATAACGCTCCATGAGCTCAACGCTAAGCAGCGGTTGCGGCGATGCGGGGGATCCCATGTAAACCTCGTTAAATCCTGTTAAACCTTCGTAAGGCCGTAAGCCTAACGATTGATGTTGTAGAAGGCCTTCAGGCCAGCATACTGGGCCTGGTTGTCCAAAGCTTCCTCAATGCGAATCAGCTGGTTGTACTTGGCCACGCGATCGCTACGGGCGGGAGCACCGGTCTTGATCTGGCCGGCGTTGGTGGCTACCGCCAGATCGGCGATGGTGGTGTCTTCGGTCTCACCAGAGCGATGGGAGATGATGCAAGCATAGCCATGGGTCTTCGCCAGCTCGATGGCATCAAGGGTCTCGGTCAGGCTGCCAATCTGATTCACCTTGATGAGGATGGCATTGGCGCAGCCGAGCTCGATGCCCTTGGCCAGGCGCTTGGTGTTGGTGACGAACAGGTCATCGCCCACCAGCTGGACCTTATCGCCGATGGAATCGGTCAGAGCCTTCCAACCATCCCAGTCCTCTTCAGCCATGCCGTCTTCGATGGAGATGATGGGATACTTCTCCACCAGCTTGGACCAGTAGTCCACCATTTCGGCGCTGGTCAGCTCACGGCCTTCGCCGGCGAGCACATACTTGCCCTTGTCGACGTCATAGAACTCGGTTGATGCCGGATCCATGGCGAACATGATGTCCGTGCCCGGCTCATAGCCCGCGGCCTTGCAAGCCTTGACGATGTATTCCAGCGGTTCTTCGTTGGTCTTGAAATTCGGAGCGAAGCCACCCTCGTCACCGACGCCACCGCCGAGTCCAGCGTCATGGAGTACCTTCTTAAGCGTGTGATAGATCTCAGCGCACCAGCGCAGAGCCTCGGCGAAGGTGGGAGCGCCCACCGGCATGATCATGAACTCCTGGAAGTCCACGTTGTTGTCCGCATGCACACCGCCGTTGAGGATGTTCATCATCGGCGTCGGAAGCAGATGAGCGTTGGTGCCGCCTACATATTTATAGAGAGGAAGATCGGCAGATTCTGCGGCGGCCTTAGCCACAGCCAGAGAAGCGCCAAGGATGGCGTTGGCGCCGAACTGACCCTTGTTGTCGGTGCCGTCGGCCTCGATCATGGCCTCGTCGATGGCGCGCTGATCCTCGGCCTCAAGACCCACGAGCACATCGGAGATCTCATCATTGACGTGATTGACGGCATTGAGCGTGCCTTTGCCCTGGTAACGGTCCTTGTCGCCATCACGCAGCTCCACGGCTTCAAAGGCGCCGGTCGAAGCTCCGGAAGGAACCGCCGCGCGGCCGAAAGATCCGTCATCAAGCACTACCTCAACCTCAACGGTGGGGTTGCCGCGAGAATCCAGAACCTCACGCCCATAAACATCAACGATGACACTCATAGAAGGCCTCCTCATGGTCCACTAGTTTTCCAATTAAGGGCTATCTTAGCACGGGCTACGAAGCAAATTCGCCAAAGCCCCAAGCGGTTTGGCCAGAGGTTCGGGAAAAGCGTCTTGGAGAGGATACGGTTTGGGAAGGGGTCTTAGAAGAGGATGGCGAGCGCGACGCAAAAGCCGACGCCGACGATGAGCTCGAAGGCCGACGTCGCGCTAAAGCTTCGCTTGGATAAGGAGGTACGTATCTCCATCGCCCCATAACAGCGGGAATCCATCGCCAAAGCCAGCGACTCGGCCCGCCGGAACAGTCCGACGAACAGCGGAATGAACACCGTCTGCCATGCCTTCAGCCTCTGCGGAAGCGAGCCTTCGTCGAAGTGGGATCCACGCGACCATTGAGCGTTTCTCACACGCGTGAACTCCTCGGCGGTAACCGGGATAAAGCGGATGGCGATGGAGAAGATGGTCGCGATGTCGTCGCTGGGTACGCCGAACCTTCTCAAGGGACGTAAAAACGCATTTAAGGCGTCGGAGAGTTCGGTTGAGGTGGAGGTATAGCAAACAAGCAAGCTCGCGAAAACCAAAAGCAGGATGCGAAACGCGTAAAAGAGACCTCTGAGCAGGCCTGGCACCGAAAAGGCCAGGGGCCCGATAGCCGGCACGACCAACTGCCAAATAGAGACCTGGCCCACCCCGGAGCTCGCGATGACCGCCGGATCCGCATAGACAAACATATTGAAGATGACCGTGATGCCGACCAGAAAGTAAATGGGTACCACCATGCCGAACACCCGTGAGGCGGGCAGCTGACTCGCGAAGAAAAGAGCCAGAAACGCGAGGGCGGCAATGGCCATGCCGATCCAGTTATCCACGAAGAAAAGGCTTATGGAATAGACCAAGAGCAGTACGATCTTCACGCGCGCGTCGGTGCGATGGAGCAGCGAATCCCCGGGGACATAGCTTGTCACGTTTAATTTCATACCAGCAGTATAAAAGAAAGACCCTACGAAAAAGGGCTCAAAGAATTCCGGAAACATTGAATCTCGAAAGCATCGACTTCCGGAAATACTTCCGAAAATAAATGAATCTCGGAAACAATATATTCCGGGATAAATAAAATTCCCCCGGCAAACCGGGGGAATCTCACGATTGAAACTTACACGCAGCTACCACGTGCGAACACTTTGACGCACTTAAGCGCTAAATGCTCAAAATCCGCAGCTGGTCAAAGCTTTGAGGGCTTAGACTCTAAGAATTAAGGCTTGAAAAACTTAGAGATCGGCGGTAGCGGCCTTGGCCTCTTCAAACTCAGCGGCGGTCTCTGCAGCGGCGGCAGCGGCGCCCTCGTCACCAAGCTTGTCCGCATCCTCTACGGCTGCGGCGGCCTCATGAGCAGCCTCTTCCT
>CANRPV010000016.1 GCA_947632575.1 uncultured Eggerthellaceae bacterium
CGAGGGAGCCTTCGGCACCAACTGGGACTTCGGCGGATTTAGCGGAAAGCCCCGCGCGCAGCGCGGTCAGGACATGAACGTCACGCTCAACGTGAGCTTCGAGGAGGCCTTCAAAGGTACTGAAAAGCGAGTGACCGTTCGGATCCCCGGTAAGCAGGAGGCCGACACGCTCACGGTAAAGGTACCAGCGGGTGCTGTAGACGGTGGACGTCTGAGATTTAAGGGCAAGGGAGGCTTAGGAGAAAACGGTGGCGAAGCGGGCGATCTGCTCATCACCACCAAGATTGATCCCCATCCCTATTATTCTCGCGACAAGGCCGACGTCATCGTGAAACTTCCGGTGACGGTCGCCGAGGCGGCGCTCGGCGCCTCGATCGTGGTGCCGGCTCCCGACGGAACCAAGGTGCGCGTTCGCGTGCCAGAGGGTACCCAGGACGGAGCGGTGCTCACCATCAAGGGCAAGGGCGCGCCGGATGTGAAGACCAAGGGCGGTTTTGGAAACCTGAGGATTGCCGTGGAAGTGAAGGTGCCCACCGCTATGAATGAACAGCAAAAGAAGGCTATGGAAGATTTCCTCGCCGCGACGACGAAAGAAATACGGACATGGCAATAAACGATAGAAACAGACCCGTGTACATGATCAGTGTCGCTGCGGAGCTGGCGGGAGTTCATCCCCAGACGCTTCGGGCTTACGAGCAAAAGGGCTTGGTAACCCCGAAGCGCACCAGCGGCAATATGCGAATGTACTCTCAGGCCGACATCGAGAGGCTCGAGCTTATCAACGAGCTAACGGCTGAGGGCATCAATTTAGCGGGAGTGATCCGCATCCTTGATCTTCAAGGGCGTTTGGAGGACCGCGACCAGGAATTGGATGATTTGCATAAGCGCGTCCGCAGATTGGCGGATCGAGTCCACGAATTAGAGACTCATATGAGCGTGGCATCGCTGGTGTCGGACACCACGGCGCTCGCGATCCGCAAACGCTCCTTATAAGGAAGGCATTATGCGTTTAGATAAACTGGCTCTCACCGCGCAGCAGGCGTTTCAAAACGCCTTAAGCGTGGCGGGCGACGCTGATTCTGCGATGGTGGAGCCCATACACTTACTCAAGGCACTGCTCGATGCCGATGAGAACAATCTTGCGGCCATTATCAAACGTATCGGCGCGGACCCCGTTTGGTTGGCCCAAAACATAAGCGATGAGATTTCCAAGATGCCGAAGGCCACGGGCAGCGTGCCCATGTCCATTCCCAGCAACGATCTGATGAAGATCGTCGACAATGCCGTACGCATCGCCGAGAAGCTGGGGGATAGCTATGCCACGAGCGAACATCTCCTGATCGCTCTTTCCGAGGATAAGAGCGCGGCGGGACGCATCTTGAGCACCGCCGGCGTCACGCGCAAGAACATCGAAGACGCCTATCAGGCTCTTCGCGGCAATACGCGGGTGACCAGCCAAACGGAGAAGACTCAGTTTGAGGCGCTGGAGCAATACGGCCAGAACCTGACTCAGCAGGCTCGCGAGGGCAAGCTGGATCCGGTCATCGGCCGCAGCGAGGAGATTCGCCGCACCATCCAGGTGCTCTCTCGTCGTACGAAGAACAACCCGGTCTTGATTGGCGAGCCCGGTACCGGCAAAACCGCCATCGTCGAGGGCCTCGCCCAGCGCATCGTCGCCGGCGACGCCCCCTCAAGTCTGAAGGACTGCGACATCATCTCCCTGGATTTGGGAGCCATGATGGCGGGTGCGAAGTATCGCGGCGAGTTCGAGGATCGCTTGAAGGCCGTGCTGCGCGAGGTCAAGGAAAGCGACGGGCGCGTCATCCTGTTCATCGACGAGCTGCACACCATCGTCGGTGCGGGCACCTCGGGCGAAAGCTCTCTGGACGCGGGCAACATGCTCAAACCGGCGCTTGCACGCGGTGAGCTTCACGCCATCGGCGCCACCACCCTTGACGAGTACCGGAAGTACGTGGAGAAGGACGCCGCGCTTGAGCGTCGTTTCCAGCCGGTGGTCATCGGTGAGCCCTCGGTGGAGGACACCATCGCCATTTTGCGTGGTCTGAAGGAGAAATACGAGATCCACCATGGCGTGCGCATTACCGACGGCGCCATCGTGGCGGCGGCGGAGCTCTCCGATCGCTATATCGCCGACCGCTTCCTGCCTGATAAGGCGATCGATCTGATGGACGAGGCGGCAAGCCGTCTGCGTATCGAGATCGACTCCATGCCGGAGGAAGTGGACATGGCGGAGCGTAAGCTCACTCAGATGCAGATCGAGGAGCAGGCGCTCATGAAGGAGACCGACGAGGTCTCCAAGGAGCGCTTGGAAGCGCTGCGCCATGAGATTGCTCAGGCCCAGGAATCCCTCGATCATCAGAAGGCCGAGTGGCAAAACGAGAAGGACGTCATCGTTCACGTGCAGAATCTCAAGGCCGAGCTCGAAGCGGCTCAGCTGGAGGAGGAGCGCGCCACCAGGGAAGGCGATCTATCGCTGGCCTCCGAGATTCGCTTCGCGCGCATCCCGGAACTCAACCGCATGCTCGAGCAGGCGGAGATGACGCTGAACCTGAAGCAACAGGACGGCGCCATCTTGAAAGAGGAGGTCTCCGACGAGGAGATCGCCGAAGTGGTGTCTTCATGGACCGGCATCCCGGTCTCCAAGATGATGCAAGGCGAGATGGAGAAGCTGGTTGATCTGGAGCAGCGCCTGCAGCAGCGGGTCATCGGCCAGGATGAGGCCGTGGCTGTCGTGGCGGGTGCCATCCGTCGCAACCGCGCGGGCCTTTCGGATCCCGATCGACCCATCGGCTCCTTCCTCTTCCTGGGTCCCACCGGCGTGGGCAAGACGGAGCTGGCGAAGGCCTTGGCGGAATACCTGTTTGACTCCGAGCGTGCTATGGTTCGGGTGGACATGTCCGAGTACATGGAGAAGTTCTCGGTCCAGCGCCTCATCGGTGCGCCTCCCGGATACGTGGGCTACGACGAGGGCGGACAGCTCACCGAGGCGGTGCGGCGGCGCCCCTATTCGGTGGTTCTGCTCGATGAGATTGAAAAGGCTCACCCCGACGTCTTCAACATCCTGCTTCAGGTGCTCGACGATGGTCGTTTGACGGACGGTCAAGGCCGCGTGGTGAACTTCAAGAACACCATCATCATTATGACCTCGAACGTCGGATCCCAGTTCATTCGGGAATTCGCCGAGCATGGGGACGAGAAGATGATGAAAGAGGCCATCGACGGTGCGTTGCGTGCCACCTTCAGGCCCGAGTTCTTGAACCGTATCGACGACATCGTGCGATTCAACGCTCTCGACATCGAGCGCATCGAACCTATCGTCGAGCTTCAGCTCAAAGAGGTGCGCGAGCGCTTGGCGAAGCGCCGTGTCACGCTTGATGTGACCCCGGCCGCCTTGGAGCATCTATCCATCGACGGCTTCGATCCCATCTTCGGCGCCCGTCCGCTGAAGCGCCTGATCCAACGTCAGGTGGTGGACCGCATCGCCGAGAAGGTGATCAACGGCCAGCTTCCCGATCGCGCTCATGTGCTTATCGACATCGACGCCGAGGGTGAGTACACCTGTCTGGTGGAGGAAGCCATCGACTTCGACGAGCTGCTTTTGGAAGGCGAAAGAAGCTAAAGGTTAAAACAACCAAGAGGGTATGTCCTCATGAAAGTTGCGCCGTCGTGTGTGTAATGTACTAAAATGCACGCATGCGCAAAAAAGAGCAGGACATACCCTCTTCTTCGGGTTTAGCCGCTTTTGGTAGCTTAGGCATCATCCTTATGGCTATAGCCAGCTTCGTGGTCGTCCAATGGCTCATCATCATCGTCTTGAGGGTGTTGTTAGGTTAGCCCTATGTGGCAGCGACTCAACCTCTACGACCTGCGCGTAATCGGCCACTATCTGGGCGTCTTAGTCTTGTTGTGCTCCGCCATGATGGCGGTTCCCTTCGTGTTGGCTTTAGTCCTTGGGGAATGGGAGCCAGCGAGCCGCTATCTCTTCTGCGCGAGTATCGCCTTGGTCGCTGGTAATCTTCTGCGCTTCCTTCAGATAGAGCCGAGCCGGCTCAATAAGCAGCAGGCCTTGGTCGTCACCGGTCTGGCATGGATCGTCATGGCGCTGTTCTGCGCTATCCCTCTGTATTTCTCCGGACACTACATCAGCTATCTGGATTCGCTCTACGAATCCGTTTCGGGACTCACCACCACGGGCGCCTCGATCATCGTGGATTTGGATCATCTCTCCAACGCCGACAACATGTTCCGTTTCACCATGCATCTGGTCGGTGGCTTGGGCTTTATCGTCATAGCCCTGTCCCTGGGAATGTTTCGCGGCCATTCATCGGCGGCCCTCTATATCTCCGAGGCTCATAGCGAGCATGTGGTTCCCAACGTCGTCCAAACGGCGCGCTTCATCGTGCGGGTCTCGGCCGCGGTGATCGCTTGCGTCACGCTGGTGACGATCATCATCTGTCTTTTTGCCGGTCTCGATCCGCTTCGCGCGATACTTCATGGCCTTTGGATCTCTATATCGGGCTACACCACGGGAGGATTCACCCCCACGAGTCAGTCCATTCTCTACTATCATTCGCTGCCATTGGAATTATTCATGATCCTGGTGATGTTTCTGGGCTCCATCAGTTTCGTGCTGATCTCCGAGATCTGGCATGGCCGCACGCTGGTGTTCTTCCGTGACATCGAAACCCGTACCGCGGTGCTTTGGATCAGCATGATAACGGCGGTGTTCACGATCGCCATGTGCTCGGGGTCCATGTTCACGGAACTGCCCGCTCTGCTGCGGCGCGGTTTCTTCATGCTGGTGTCGGCGTTTAGCACCACGGGTTTTCAGGTGGTCACCACCAATCAGTTGCTGACGGTTTTCTCGTCGGGCGCTTTCGTTATCTTGATGCTGATCATGACCATGGGCGGGGACGCCGGATCCACCGCCGGTGGTATCAAGCTCTTCCGCTTGGGCATCATCTTCAAATCCTTCGTCTCCACCGTCAAAGAGGTGCTTTCGCCCAGTTCCGCCCGTGTGGTGGTCTCCTATAACCATGTCGGACGCCGCATCCTGACTCCGGAGGTGGTGCGCGAGGCGATGACCGTGTTCGTGCTCTTCATCGTCTCCTACATCGTCGGCACGATGGTGGGCGTGGCCTATGGCAACGATGCGACCATGGCGCTGTCCGAGTCCATCTCGATGACCTCCAACGTGGGTCTGATCGTCGGTATCGCCTCACCAGGTATGGAATTCTCTCTCGAGATCGTCTACATCATTCAGATGTGGGTCGGCCGTTTGGAGTTCATCACCATTCTCGCCATGGTTGTGAAGATCTTTGTGTCCGCTTGGCCTCATGGGAAGGTCGCCAAGCGATGAAGGCCTTGCGGAAAGCCCCGAGTCTTCTGGCGTCGCTCGTGACCGTGATGGTTGCTGGCGCTTTCGCGCTTGGTGTGTGTCCGACGTGGGCCTGGGCAGAAGACACTCCGTTCTCGCAGAACTTGGCCACCACCGATGGCGGGAATCGGGTCAATCCCTCTCAGATGCCCGACAGTTCTTTTCTCTACGACACGTCCATCATGGAGCTTTCTCAAGCCGACTCCTACTTGAACAACCAACGGGTTCAAGTGGTGGGAGAGGCCGTCGGCGAGCGCATCAACGCGGAGTTCGACCCCGATAATTGCTGGATAAGTCTGAAATCCACCGATGGATCCGATTCTGTGATCGCCGTCTATACGAGCAAGTCCCTGACTGAGGCCATCGACCATTACGGATCCTATAACGCCACCGGATCGACCGTTCAGGTGAGCGGGACGTTTTATCTGGTGTGTCCGCAGCACGAGGGTGTGAGCGATCTTCACGCCGACGCTCTCAACGTCATCGCCCTTGGCGCCGATCGCGTCCATGGTTTTCACTTTGAAGCCTTTTTGCCGGGAATAGCGCTGCTCATCGTCGGCCTGGTTCTCTTCTGGATGTTCCGACGCATGCGTGAGGGACAGCGTTAGTGGATAGGGGCGTGGACCGACCTCTTGCCGGAGAGGTCATCAAGCTTGATCGTGGTTATCCGTTGGTTCAGCTAAAAGACGGAAGAACCCTTCGCAGCGAACAGGCGACCGATCTCATCAAGAAAAAAGACCAGCGCGTGGTGATAGGGGATCAGGTTCAAGTGCTCGTCCCCGAGGATCACGACAAGGCCATCATCGTCTCCATCGAGCCTCGCAAGCGGGAATTTATCCGCAAGGATCCGACGGAGCGAACTCTACCCCAGGTTTTGGCGGCCAATTTCGATCGCGTGATCATCGCCCAGCCGGTCACCGAGCTCAATCTCAAGCGACTGACCAGAGAGCTGGTGCTTGCCCATGAGACGGGGGCACAGGTGACCATCGTGCTGACGAAGGCCGATCTGGCCGAGGAGGAGGCCCAGACTCTTCAGGCGCTCGACCAGGTGAAAACGCTCGCCGGGCCAGACGTCGGCATCGAGGTACTATCCTATGGCCAGGAGGAGACCATCGAATCGCTGCGCCGGCTCATCCAAGCGGGGGACATGGCGATTCTCATCGGTCGCAGCGGGGTCGGCAAGACCAGCCTCATCAACATGCTTCTCGGTAGCGATCGCCTCAAGACCGCCGAGGTGAGAGAGCGCGATCACAAGGGGCGACACACCACGGTCAGCCGTGAGGTTGTGACGCTTCCGGGCGGTGGGCGCATCGTGGATATGCCCGGCGTTCGTGGGCTGGGGCTTTGGGATGCCGATGAGGGTATCGACGCCGCTTTTCCAGATATCGTTGATTTGGCCGCACATTGTCGTTTCAGAGATTGCCGCCATAAGGACGAGCCCGGTTGCGCCGTTCTCGCCGCGGTCGCTTCAGGCGATCTAAGCGCTGAGCGCCTGTGTCTGTACCAGAATCTCAGCGACGAGCTTTCCGACCGCAAAAAGCGTCGTGAGGAGGCTCGATGGGCTGCCAATGAAAAATTCTCATCAAGAAGTTCCGGAAAAACTCGAACGGGAACCTCTGGCAAAACGCGATAGTCTAAAATCTCCTAGGGAATTCGGAGCCGCTTCGGTTCCGGAGGGGAAAGGAACGTTAATCTCATCATGTCATCGGCATCTCGAACCACGGACGCAACTCAAACGAAAGAACAAACGAGGAAACTCCCGGGCACCATCATGGGTATGGCTCGCAGCCGTTTCGTGGCCCAAAGCGGAATGATCGCTGCAGGCTATGGTGCGGCAACGCTCATCGCCATTCTTTTCCTCCAGGGTTTGGCCTGGGGTCCCATTCAGTTTCGCATCTCTGAGGCGCTGACGGTGCTGGCTCTCTTCACGCCGGCGGCGATCCCCGGTTTAACCATTGGTTGTGCTCTCGCCAACTGTTTTTCTTTGGCCATCACAGGGACCGGGGCGTTGGGTCTGCTGGATGTGGTTTTCGGGAGTTTGGCCACGTGCATCGGCTCCCTCTGGTGCTGGAAGTTTCGCAGCCGTCCGCTGCTCGCGCTTCTGGGGCCGGTTCTCGCTAATGCGCTCATCGTGCCAGCTTACCTGCCGATTCTGCTTCAGGGTCTTGGCTTTGAGACCATTCCACTGACCGATCTTTCGCTTTCGGGCGCCTACCTTCCGCTGTATCTCTTCGGGGTGGCGACCACCGGTTTCGGACAATTCGTCGTGGTCTATGGCATCGGTTTTCCGATCACCAAGTTGATGCAAAAGGCCGGCCATCGCAGCCGCGTCTAAGGGGCGTGTTCGAGGAATCTTGCGCCTTGAGGCGCCTGTTTTTCCGAAGACGAGTAGAATGATGAGACGGTAGGACTATGGGGGAGAGAAAGGGCTAAGCATGAACCCAGTGGTCATCATTCCTACATTTGTTTCGTCTTCTCGTACGCGGAGCTCTTCTCCCAAGTCTTCAGAGTTCGATCACACGACTCCCCTCAATCAAGCGGGAGAGCTGGGTCGCTGCCTTGAGTCCCTACAGCAGGTGGAAGGACTTGGTCTGATCACCATTTTGGTGGTCGCCGATCGTTCCTACGAAAGCCAGGCGCTCGCGAAGGTTCAAGCCATCGCCGATGAGTATCCGATGATGGACATTCTCGTCATCGGCGCGAGCGAGGTGCAGCTTCTTCAGGACCGCATGGCTCAGCTGAATCTCGGTCGTCATGATTTCGAGATCGGCCTCGGCAGCTATGGGGCCATTCGCAACACCGGTCTTTTGATCGCGAACGTCTTCGGCTTCGACGCGGTGGTGTTCCTGGACGACGATGAGATCATCGATGATCCACGCTTCCTGCAGAAGGCCATGTACGGTTTGGGCAAGCTCACGAAAAAGGGCATCCCGATCCTCGCGAAGACCGGATACTACTTAAACGATCAGGGCAGCTATCTCTCCAAGTGGGAGGATGCCTGGTATAACCGCTTCTGGCAGCAGGGGCGGGCATTCAACGAATGGATCACCAAGGCTATGAAGGGGCCGCGTCTTTCTCGGTCTAATCACGTCTGCGGCGGTTGCCTCGTGATTCACCGAGAGGCGTTCAAGCGTCTTGCCTTTGACCCATGGATCGCTCGCGGCGAGGATCTCGATTATCTGTTGGATCTGCGCATGTATGGCTCTGACATCTGGTTCGACAACCAGCTCATGCTTCACCATCTGCCGCCCAAGTCGAGTAAAGAAGGGAGTCGCTTTCAGCAGGATATCTATCGTTGGCTCTATGAGTATCGCAAGTTAGAGTACAGCCGGGCTCTGATCGATCTTCAGCAGGTCAAAGCCCAGTCTTTGAATCCTTATCCGGGTCCGTTCCTCGAGCCGGGATTGCGGCGTCGCATTTGGATCACGGCTTATCTGCGGAGTTTCTCGCGGCCGGATAAAAAGGGTTATCGCCAAGCGGCGAAGGTGGCTCGCAAGGAGGCGTCCACCTACGCCGAGGAAAATTGCTCCAAGTACTTCGAGTTTCAGTACCACTGGCCCGAGATCATGCATCGGCTGGAACGGGACGAGGCGCTCACCCGGGCGCTCGTTGCCTCAGCTCTGCATGGGGATCAGGAGATTGATCAGTACGACATCGATCCTGGGGCCACCAGCGAAATCAGACTGAATATTTCCGAGTAAGCACTGTTAGGAGGAGCCTATGGACGCGTATGGGATGGTCATAGTTTCGCTCTTTGTTGGCCTTGGGGTCGGCTTTTTCGCCGGCCTTTTGGGCATAGGGGGCGGAATGCTTTTGATGCCGATTTTCAATCTCGGCTATGGTATGCCTTCGGTGGCCTGTTCTGCCACATCCCTGTTCACCATTATCCCCACCTCGGTTTCCGGAGCGATCACGCACCTGCGCAATAAATCCTGCGTACCGATTCTCGGAGTCGCCATCGGTCTCGGTGGGGCGTGCACGTCGACATTGGGAGCCTTCCTAGCCAACATCGTGCCTGGTTGGGTCATCATGGTGTTCGCGGCTATCGTCATCGGCTATTCGGCCTTTACGATGCTTCGCAAAGCCCTGAAGCTGCCCAAAGGCCATCCGGGCGATTTTAAGCGGAAGATCGACACGCTGCTGGCTGCTCGCCATGACCCGGAGGCGAAGCTGCGCGCCGCTGAGGTGAAGGCCGAGGGAATCCCGCCGGTGCCCCACCTCACCAAAAAGCAACTGCTCTTCGGTGTGATCACCGGACTGGTCACCGGTCTTGTGTCCGGGTTCGTGGGTGTGGGCGGCGCCTTCATCATGGTTCCCATGATGGTGCAGTTGGTCAAGATCCCCATGAAGCTCACCTCGGGCACGTCGCTTATCGCCATCGCGATCTTCTCTATCCCGGGCGTTATTTTGCAGGCGATCTTCGGAAACGTGAATTGGCTGGCCGGTATCGCCGTGGCCGTGGGATCGATTCCCGGAGCCATGATCGGCGCCCGCGTGATCCCGTGGACTCCCGAGCGCGCCCAGCGCTTCCTGTTTAGCGCCTTCCTCATGATCTCGGCTGTCATGCTGGTCATCAAGCAGATGGGCGTCTTTTCATGACGCCACTGCGCCGCATGTTTCGATGGGTGAACCTTGAAGGGCTCGCCTTTGCAGCTGCGGCGCTGAGTGCCCTGGTCTTGATATGGGCGCTGCTTTCTCCCAGCGTGGGACGATTCATCTTGGCTCTCGCGGGTCTGTCCTTCGTGGTGTGCGTGGTGGCGCTGACGCGCACCATCCTCAATCCCGAATCGGCGCGCGCGAGCCAGACCGACGTGGTGCTTCGCATGGCGAGTCTGTCCCTTGAGTACCTCAAGGAAGGTCTCACCTATGAGACGGCGCACAACATCTGCGAACTTTTGCTGCCGAACACCTCTGCCATTGCCGTGGCCATCACGGATCGGCAGACCATCATGGGCTACGTGGGATATCTGGAGGAGGACAACCCTCCCGGCAGCGCCATTCGCACCCAAGCCACCCATGAGGTCATCGCCGATGGCGAGATGCGCGTCATCTATCAGCGCGAGGAGATTGGATTTCCCGGAGGCTCCAACGCCATTTCCGCCGCCATCATCGTTCCCCTTAAGGTGGCGAATAAAGTGGTGGGCACGCTGAAGTTCTACTATCGGCGCTCCTCCCTCATCAGCGAGACCCGTAAGTCTCTTGCCCATGGTTTCGGTCAGCTCATCTCCACGCAACTTGCGGCCATCGAGATGGAGACTCAGCGCAAGATGGCCACCCAGATGGAGCTGCGCATGCTCCAAAGCCAGATCAACCCTCATTTTCTCTTCAACACCATCAACACCATCTCCGCGCTCATTCGCACCGATCCCATCAAGGCTCGTACGCTGCTGCGGGAGTTCGCGGTCTTCTATCGCCGGACGTTGGAAAACTCAACCGATCAGATTCCGCTTCTGCGCGAGATCGAGCAGACCATGCGCTACTTCTCGTTCGAGGTGGCCCGTTTTGGCGACGAGCGGCTTGAGCTCTATGTGGCGGTGCCCGAGGAGCTTGAGGATGTGATGGTGCCGCCCTTCATCATTCAGCCTATGGTCGAAAATGCGGTGAAGCACGGCTTGCCATCAGAGGGAAAGCTGAAGGTCACCGTTTTCGCCCACAGCGAGGATGGGATGGTGACCCTTGAGATCAGTGACGATGGCAAGGGAATGGATGAGGAGCATCTGGCAAACCTCATGTCGCCTCAGTCTGAGACGGGACTCGGCATCGCGGTCAAAAACGTTCATGATCGGCTGAAAGGTTTTTACGGCGAAACGGCGAGCATGGAGGCCGAAAGCAAGATCGGAGAAGGAACCACCATTTTCCTGAGGTTCCCTGCGGTCAGGGCGGTTAAAGAAACCACTGATGAAGAGCTGGAAGGTTCTTCTCAACAGCCAAGCCTTCCTTGAGTATAATCAAGGGTGCAACTAAAACGCTGTTGAAATGAGACTCCCTTGAATGACGCTATCGGTATTCCTTTTTTTCTGCTTCTCATTGGACTTTTGATTGTGACGGGAATCGTCATCTATCTGGTCGTCCGTGTTGTGGGATTCGACCGGCAGTTGCGCGGTATCGTCGACACGATTGAAGGGGAGCGACGTAAGGTCGCGGAAATTCAAGCCTATCTCTCACGGCGCGGTTCTCAGCGCTCAAGCTATCCTCAGCGAGGTGGTCAAGGCCCCCAACGTGGCGGCCAAGTTCCTCCGCGGAGCCAGAATCCTCAACGAGCCCAAAATCCTCAGCGCGCTCAGGCGCAGGCATCGCAGATGCAAGCTTCGCAAATGCAAGTCGCGCAGGCACAAGCCGCCCAGGCACAAGTCGCGCAGCAAGTTCAGAACGCACAGCGAATGGCACACACGCCTCAACAGTCAAGAATGGTCCCTCAGCAGGGCCAGCCCTATGGATCTCAAGCCAATGGCTCTCAGCCCTATGGATCCCCTCGGCAGCCAGCGAGACAGCCGATGGGGCGTCCGGGACAGCCTGATGGCGCCTATGGTGACGCGGCTCCCGACAGAAGAAGGAATAAGGCGGAGGTGCAGAACTTCAATCCGCGCACCCAAAACCAAGCCTATAGAAGCTATCAACCCCGTACGGGCAATGGATCATTCAATGGGCAGGGTGGACAGGACGCTGTTCAGCGTCAAGCCGCAGCGAACGCTTCGGTAGGAGCGCCCATCACCGTTGAGCCTGAGGCCTCGTCTTCTCTCGGTCTTCTCGGGCGCAAGATGCCAGCCGCTCACGGCGTTCATGGCAAGCACATAAAGAGCTAAACGCGCCCGAACCCTAATACTCGAAGACCTATTGGCTGAAGGTCTGATGTCCGGGTCCTGATGCTCGGGCTCTAATATCCGGGCTCCAATAGCCCGAATCCTAATGTCCGAAGATTCCGTTTAGGCCGTTGCCGGCATTACCCGAACTACCCCCCGATCCGGGGCCGAGGCTTACGACGATGGTGACCGTCGAGCGTCTCTGAGCTGAGGTGCCGCCGCTCGGCGTTTGGCTGATAACCAAGCCAGCCGCCACGGTGGAGCTGTTCTGGGTTTCGATCTCCACGGTGAAGCCCGCGCTTTCTAACGTGCTCTTAGCTTCATCCCTGGTGTAGTTGCGGACGTTCGGCACCGTCACCTCTGGCTCAGGACCAAGCGACATACCATAGGTGACCACCGAGCCTCGTTGGGCCGTCGTGTTGGCCTCCGGGCTTTGATGGAGAATATGGTTGGCTGGCACCGAGGTGGAGTATTCCGATTCGCCCGCCTGAAGCGTGAAGCCCTGCTGCTCAGCGAGGCTCTGAGCCTCGGCCAAGGTGAGGTTGTAGAGACTCGGAATGGTTATGGTGTCAGGTCCCAAGGAGAGCACATAGGAAACCGATGAGCCCTTCTTGATGCTGGAATTGGCGGCGGGATCCGTCTTGATGATCTTATTGCGCTCAATGTCGTTGGAGTATTCGCCGGGCGCCGCAGTGAGGGTAAAGCCGATCCGGCTAGCCTCAGCACGTGCCTCCTCCACGGTCTTATTCGTCAGGTCGGGAACAATGACCTGTTCAGACCCTTGAGATACCGTCAGGTTGATCTTCGTGCCCTCGGGCTGCTGGCTTTGTCCGCTCGGGTCTTGCTTGATGACATGACCCTCTTCCACGTTAGCGTTGTATTCTGGCGTGACCGTTCCCAAAGCGAAGCCATCGGCCTCGATGGCCTCGGTCGCTTGCTCGAGCGTCATGCCGGTAACCGCGGGAACCGCCTTTTTGGCGCCGCCAGCACCGGCGAAGATCGTAAAACCGATGATGGCGATAAGCGCGATAACCGCCGCGACGCCGATGGCGATAAAGATCCCCTTCTTGGAGGAGGTCTTTTCAGGCTCTCCTCGGAATTGCTGAACGGGGGATCCCTGATTACCGTTTTTACCCAAACCGGGCATCACCTGGGTGGAGTTGATGGGAACCACGGGCGTGGTGCGCGGCATCTGGCCGAGGTACTGGGTGTCGGCCTCGCCGTAGGTGTCATAGTTGTCGTAGTTCTCGTAAGTATCGTAGTTCGCATAGTTGAGGGCCACGGTGCGGCCGGCCAGGTAGTCATTGAGAGCGAGCCGCATGTCGTTGGCGGTGGCGAACCGATTGCGCGGATCCTTCTCCATGGCGCAGAGGATGATGTCCTCCAGGGCAGGATCGATGTCGGGGTTGATCTGCGTGGGAGGCACGGGGGTGTTTTGCACCTGCATCATCGCCACGGCGACGGCGTCGGGCGCGTCGAAGGGGAGTTGTCCCGTTGTGGCCTCATAGAGCACGACGCCCAGCGAGTAGATGTCGCTGGCGGCGGTGAGCTCCTTGCCTTGAGCCTGCTCAGGAGAGATGTAGTGAGCCGTGCCCAAAACAGAGGAGGTCTGCTGCTTGACGGAGTTTTTAGCTCGAGCGATGCCGAAGTCCATGACCTTCACGTTGCCATCGGGCTGCACCATGATGTTTTGGGGCTTGATGTCCCGATGAATGATGTCCTGGTTATGGGCGACGGTGAGCGCCTGGCAAACCTGGGCGCCGATCTCGGCCACCTTACGCTGGTTGATGACGCCTCGTTGCTGGATGGCTGTCTTGAGGTCGCTGCCGCGGACAAACTCCATGACGATGTAGTACGTGCCACTGTCTTGGCCCCAGTCGTAGACGTTGACGATATAGGGGCTCTGGAGATTAGCCGCAGCGGCGGCTTCCTGACGAAAACGCTGGGTGAAATCCGGGTCAGCTGCGTATTGGGGCAACATGACCTTAACGGCGACCGTTCGTCCCAAGACGTTATCTTGAGCACGATAGACCTCGGCCATACCTCCGATGCCGATTCGGCCTTTTATCTCGTACCGGCCGCCAAAGATCCGACCGGTCATTGACTCCTGTGCGGTCATTACGACTCCTTAGACTCACATCCTGTTACGTTCAAATTCTGCAATTCAATGGAGTATGGCAAGCATACCAAATTCTCCTCAAACCCTGCACGATGACCATGCCTTTCTATGAAAACTCGAAGAAGGAAATCGGTCATGGTTAGAGATCACCCGCCAAGCTCAACGCCGTGCGCATAACCGAGCGCGATAGCTGCGCCGCGGTGCCCGACGGAGCGCGCTCGATTACGAGACAAATGACGATATCGGGATCGTCAGCAGGGGCGATACCGACAAACCAGCTGTCCGCCTCGCCTCCGCCGCGCTCGGCGGTACCGGTTTTACCGGCGATGGATACGCCACTGATGGCCGCATCGGCGCCGGTTCCGTTATTCACGACCCCCTCGAGAATCTTGAGCACGCGTTCTGCCGTCGCGGCTGAAACTGCCTGCTGAAGCTTGGTGGGGGTGGCGGTAAAGCTGCGCTCGCCGTTGGCGTTGTAGATGCCATCGACGAGGTAGGGTTGCATGATGGCGCCCTTGTTGGCGATCGCGCAGCCGGTCAGAGCCATCTCAAGCACCGAAGCCTGAGGTCCGGCGGGGCTTTCGTGCTCGCCGACAGGCTCGCCCGCGGCCGCCCAGGCGGTTTCCCATTCGGTCATCTCGCCCGGCTTAGGCATGAGGGATTCCACCAAAGGCAGGGCGAAGTTGATGCGCTCGTCGAAGCCGAAGGAATTGGCTCCATCCACCAGGCGATTGGGGCCAAGCATAACGCCTAACTGGCCAAATGCCGTGTTGGAGGAAACCTCCGTCGCACGCGCCAAGCTGATCATGCCGTAGCTGGTCTTGTTGAAGTTCGTGACCAGCGCGTTGCCGATCTCCATCTCGCCAGGTGCGTCGAAGAGCGTGGACTCGGTGGCGACACCATCCTCGAGCGCCGTGGCCAGCGTGACGATCTTAAAGGTGGAACCGGGAGCGTACAGTCCCTGGGTCGCCCGGTTGAAGAGGACCGATGAGCTCTCCGAGTTGGAGCCGCTTGTGGCGGCTTGGGTCAGCAAGTTTTCGATGTCCGAGGCGTTGTAGGTGGGAGATGACGCCAACGCGAGAACGGCGCCGCTCTTGGGATTCATCACGATGCAGGCGCCCACTTGATTGCCGAGGGCATCTTGAGCCGCCCGCTGAATTTCGCTGTTGATGGTCAAGGTGACGTCGTTTCCGGCTTCGCGGGTTCCCGCGAGGGAGTTGATCAAGTCGGAGAAGGTGGCGAAGCTGCTCTGTCCCTTCAGCTCCTCGTTGTAAGCTGCTTCGATGCCCGCGCTGCCGAAGCGCTGTGAAGCATAACCCACCACATGGGCGGCAAGGTTGCCCGCCGGGTAAACCCGTTCGTAGGAGCCGTCGTCGGTGAGCACGCTTTGAGCGAGCACCACACCGTCGTAGGTGGAGATGGTGCCTCGCTCCGTCTCGGACTCATGAGCCATGGTGTGGTTGTTCCCGGGCATGTTTTGGTAGGTGTCCGCCTGGATGACCATGATCCAAGTGAGATTCGCCACCAGAATGGCGAAGAGCACGCTGTAGACGATCATCGTGCCAGTGAGGCGACGTCCCAGCGCGATGCGCCCGAGCACGCTGTTCGCGTTGACGGTGGTGGTTGCCTGGGCGATCTCCTCGCCGACGCCGGTGCCCTCATCGCCGCAGCGAAGTAGGCAGGCGACGATGATGAAGCTGGTCAGAAGCGAAGTACCACCTTGACTGATGAAAGGCAGCGTGATGCCGGTAAGAGGGATCAGGCGAGTGACGCCGCCGACGATGATGAAAGCTTGCAGCACGATAATGGAAGTCAGACCCACGGCGATAAAGGAGCTCACGTCGCTCTTCGCGCGGGCGGCGGTCACCATGCCGCGGATGGCGAAGCAGAGGAACAGCAGTAGCACGCCGGCCGCACCCAGAAGGCCGGTCTCCTCGGCGATGGCCGAGAAGATGAAGTCGTTGACCACATAGGGAATCTGATAGGCGAGTCCCTTGCCGATGCCGACGCCGAACAGTCCGCCGTCCGCGAGGGAATAGAGGGACTGAACGATCTGGTATCCGCTGCCACTGGGATCCGCGAAGGGATCGAGCCAGATGTCAACGCGGG
>CANRPV010000017.1 GCA_947632575.1 uncultured Eggerthellaceae bacterium
ACGGAGTAGGCTATGGATGGTTATTTAGGAACCTATCATTCTTTTGAAACAGCCAGTAAGCGGGACGCCGCTGTGCTTTTCGGCTCCGACAATATCGTCGGTGATAGTTATCAGTTGGATTTTTCCTATGACGAGGACATGCATCAAGCTTGGCTCGTTAGCCGTTTTAACGAGCGGATTGGTTATTTCAAGGGTGATTTCGCCCGGAAACTCAGTGTTTATAAAGCCAACGGCTCCGTTATGGTGGTCTTGCTTGCCTTTGTGGCTTTTTCCGAATCCAGAGATGACGGACAATACTGGGGCAACGCGGCGGTTATCTGCTATCCCCCCGATTATGAGGAGGCTTTCGGACCTTTTGTTGCGAAAGTGACCGATCGCCTTCGTAATGGTCTTCGCACGAAATTAGACCTAAGCGATGACGAGCTTCGACAGATCATCAAAAGCAACGGCACCGATTTACCCATTGAAACGGTTCCGCTTCCAGACAAGGAAAAAGGCACGGTCATCGTTAAGAGCCGTGAATCTTTTAAAGAGTCTTTGATTGAACAAGCGCGTAAGGGTAATAAAGGCTGCTACTTCGTTAGCTGGGCTTTTTTGCTCGCCCTTGTAGCGCTCTTGATTTTTGGACTTCACTCCTGCGGATTGTTTTAACCGTTCGAGCGATGGGCCTCAAGCCCTAATTTGATGATCCGCTGACAAAGCTCCGTGAAATTAATTCCAGCTGCGCGGGCTGCGTCTGGACAGAGTGAGGTGTCCGTCATCCCCGGAATGGTGTTGGTCTCCAAGATGTAGACGTCGCCGTTGCTGTCGAGAATAAAATCAGAGCGAGATAGACCTTGGCATCCCAACACCTCATGAGCTTTTTCAGCGAGCCTCTGAATATACGACGTTGTCTCCTCATCAAGAGGTGCCGGGCATAAATGAACGGATCCACCCGGTGCATATTTAGATTGGTAGTCGTAGAAATCATTTTGAGGGATGATCTGTATCAGTGGCAGCGCTTCAGCCTGTTCGTTTCCAAGCACGGCTACCGTATATTCGTCCCCTTTTATATAAGCTTCCACTAACAGCTCATCATCTTCCAGAAAGATGCTTTTGATAGCCTTATCCAGCTCTTCTGTATTTTGAACAATAAAAACGCCGGATGAACTTCCCGCTGTAAGAGGTTTCACCACACAGGGCAAGCCTATATCCTTTACCAGATCATCGCAGGAATAGTTTTCATGCTTGAAAAGAGTATAGGATGCAGGGGTTGGGATACTGGCTTTTTCGTAAAAGAGCTTTGCCTTTGCTTTATCAATCGCCAAAGCGCTTGACCATACCCCTGAGCCCGTGTAGGGCAACGAGATCATCTCGCAGAGCCCTTGAATACACCCATCTTCCCCATACTTACCATGAAGACAAAGAAACGCTATGTCATAATCACCAGCAATAAGCGCACCAAGCTCATCTTTATTGGCAGGATCGAGGAAATCATAGCTTATACCAGCTTCGTCCAACGCTTTTGCAACCCCACGACCAGATGCGAGGGATATTTCCCTTTCCCCACTTTTTCCGCCCGCTAGCAGGGCAACGCGACATGACCGCAGGTCAATATCCTCTTTGGGCTTTGCCATAATTCTCCCTGTCCCTCTTGCTTGATGGCGAGAGTATAGCAAAGCCTACTATAATGGCAGCATGTCATCTCCGATTAAAACATGGGACATTGAGGAACTTTCTGTTTTATTGAAAGAGCTGGACCAACCCGCCTTTCGATCAAAACAACTCTATCAGTGGTTTCATCAAAAGCATGTTTTTTCTTATGAAGCTATGACCAATATCCCCCAATCTCTCAGAGAAGTTTTACAAAATCGCTATCCTCTTAACCCGCCGCGGATTATAGAGACTCAAGAGTCGTCTGATGGTACACGAAAGTTTCTTCTTGAACTCTCTGATGGTGCTTGGATCGAGACCGTTGGAATTCCCGAAGAGAAGTCTGAGGATAAAGAATCGGGGGCACACTCGCGTCTTTCAGTATGCGTTTCCACTCAGGTGGGATGTGCTATGGGTTGTGCATTTTGCGCCACTGGCCAGGAAGGATTCACGCGCAACCTCACTACTGATGAAATCGTCGATCAGGTTTATCTGGTAGCTGATTCGTTTAACCGGAGAGTTTCCAATGTTGTCTTTATGGGCCAAGGTGAACCTTTTCTCAATTACGTCGCCGTCATAAAAGCTCTTCACATTCTTAACGATCCTCAAGGACTTGCCATCGGAGCGCGAAAGATAACGGTTTCTACCTGCGGAATTATTGCTGGTATTCGCCGTTTTTCGCAGGAGCCTGAGCAGTTTGTCTTAGCTTTATCCCTTCATTCTGCTGTCCAGGAAAAACGCAATCTACTTATGCCACAGGTTAGAAATCAGCCTTTAAATCAGTTAAAAGACGCCTTAAAGTACTACCAAGAGAAAGCAAAAAGACGTATTACATTTGAGTACCTGCTCCTCGACGGATTTAACGACGGCGAAGATGACCTTATGGCCTTACTTGAATTCTGCCAGGGCCTTCTTTGTCATATAAACTTTTTAAGGTTAAACAAGGTTCCCGGCGCTGTTTACCAAGCAAGCTCTCCTCAAACGTTTAAAGAATGGACAAAGGCTCTTGAAAAGCAGGGGGTCGAGGCGACGACGAGACTCTCTCGCGGCGCAGATATTTCAGGCGCTTGTGGGCAGCTAAAAAACACTCACCTGCTTATTGATTAGGTCTTTTTTATAAGATCATTTTTATAAGATCTTTTCTATTTCTTTTGAGAAGCAAGTAATCCATCAAATAAGCGACTGAGGTCTTCTTCGTCCTTAAATTCGATCTCTATCTTGTTTTTACCCTGGGAACTCTTAACTTTCACATTGGTATTAAGGGCTTCTTTGAGTGCTTTTGCCATTCTTTTATAGCTTTGAGGAATAGCAGTGCGTGCTGATGTGCCTTCCTTGGTGTTTGTCTTCCCAGCGTAGAGTCTTGCTAATTGTTCAGCTTCACGAACGCTCATATTCTTTTCTATGAGCTTTTTGGTCAGCTTTTGACGTCCTTCTTTAGTTGGAATAGATAGAATAGCCCGTGCATGACCCGCAGTTATTTTTTCTTCGAAGAGTAGCTGTTGCGCCTCTTCCGGAAGCTCGAGAAGACGAAGGGCGTTGGCGATTGTTGATCTTCCCTTAGAAACTGCTTGAGCCACGTCAGCCTGGGTCATTCTTTCTCGTTCCATAAGGCGTCGATAACCGTAAGCCTCTTCGATGGGGTTCAGATCAGTTCGCTGAATATTCTCAATAAGTGCTAACTCAAGGGCTTTGTTATCGTCTGCTTCTTTAATATGAATAGGAACCGTCTTCATATTAAGCATCATGCATGCTTGCCACCGACGTTCTCCAGCAATTATTTGATACTTTCCGTTCTTTAGATCCCTCACCAGAAGGGGTTGAAGAAGGCCTTCCCTCTCTATCGAAGACGCTAGTTCTTCTAGTTCCTGCTTGTTGAAATTAGTACGTGGTTGATCCGGGTTAGGAATAACTAAATCGATGGCAACTTCATCGTTTCTGATTATTTGACCATCTTTCTTTTCCTTTTTATCGCTAGAAGCCTCTTTTATCTCCTTATCAGCTCCAGAAGCCTTGGCGGTATTAAGGGGCTCGGATTTCTTTATTGGTTTAGAAGGAACCTCAAGAATCGGGTCATATTCCGGTATTTCACCTGGCTCAATTGTAATATGCTCCCGTTCAACGGTTTTCCTTTGATTTTTCTCCTGGTCTTGAGAACTTTCAGTCTTCTTTTCCTCAACTGACCGTATGGGGTGTGGATCCCTCTCATAAGGATCGCCTAGTAAAGAATTAATTCCTCTCCCAAGTCCGCTCTTTGTTGTTTTAGCCACGTTTAATCACTTCCTTCGCAAGAGAACTATAGGCTTGAGCTCCTTTACTCTTTGGATCGTATTCCGTGATAGGCACACCGAAGCTAGGTGCCTCGGAAATTTTTACGTTCCGTGGAATCATAGTATCAAACACAACACGTCCAAAATATCTTCTTACTTCATCAACCACCTGGCGAGATAGCGTTGTTCTTCCATCATACATAGTCAAAAGAACACCGAAGATATCTAAAGTAGGATTAAGTCGTGTTTTGACACGTTTCATTGAATCAAGGAGTTTTGTCACTCCTTCAAGGGCATAAAACTCACACTGGATAGGAATAAGGAGCTTATCTGCAGCGACAAGCGCATTTACCGTAAGTAAACCAAGGGACGGTGGACAATCTATAAAAATATAATCATATTTGCCTCTTAAGCTACCCACCGCATCTTTTAGACGATTTTCACGAGCCATCTCAGAAACAAGTTCTACTTCCGCGCCGGCTAGATTAATCGTTGCCGGTACGAGATCAAGCCCTGGGCAAACATCGGGAATAATCACATCTTGAATTTTTACATCATTAAGGAGAATGTCATAGACACAACGATAGATATTAGACTTATCTATTCCTAATCCACTTGTAGCGTTGCCTTGAGGATCTAGGTCGACTAATAATACTTGTTTACCTAGTTCCCCAAGAGCAGCAGCGAGATCTATTGCAGTAGTAGATTTACCTACTCCACCCTTTTGATTAATAATCGCAATTATCTTGGTCTGGCCTATTACCTTAGTAACAGGTTTTTTATCTGCATATGTTTTAATTTCTTTTCTTTCTGACTGATCTTCAACTGCCGGTATTGTCTCTCTAATTACAACTTCGGCTTCTTCAATATCTATCAGATCAGAATCTTCTTCCAAATTATTTGTGTTATAGGGGTTTTGATTATAAAAAGAGTTTGTACGATCTCTTTCGATATCCTGCTCTTCTTTTCTTTCTCGGCGGAAACTTTCGAAAAGACTCACAGCAACCTCCTTCTATATAAACGCTCTCAGTATAATAAAAGGGCGATAATTGTCCAAATAATTCTCATGAGAAATGTTTCACGTGAAACATTTTAGATTCCGATATTAAAAATCGTTATTGAACTGGCTTTAGAGGTTTCTTTTGTGCCATTCCTACTCTTCTAGGTAAAGCAATTTGAGGTTCTTTCTCTTTTATGAAACTAAGGATTGTCCTATGGGTTTTATTATCAGAAAGAAAGAATTCTCGTTTTGATTGTAGATTAAGGCCACATATCTCCTGAATACCTAATGCTTGTTCAAATTCTTCAGTAGTAAGGTTGGCCTTATAACATATAAGCTTTCCATTTATGCAAAGGAGCGGTGAGGCCAATTCGAGAAGAGAGGGTAGGGGAGCTACAGCCCGTGCTGTCATAGCGGAAAATTGCGAAGGCATTTCCTTTGAAAGATCTTCTGCTCTTCCACAATAAGTTCTGATGGATTCTGATAGACCAAGATTATTGAGAATTGATTGGACTGTTTCCATCTTCTTTCGTGTTGAATCTATAAGTATGGTGACCCTGCCTGTTTCTATAGCAAGGGGAACACCTGGAAAGCCACCACCCGATCCTAGATCCGCATAGAGACCTTGAGGAGCATTATTTAATTCTGTAAGACCAGTAAGAGAATCTTCAAGGTGAAGAAGTTTCATGGATTCAATATCACGAATAGAGGTTAGATTTATCTTTTCGTTATGCTTTAATATCTCTTGAAGATATAATTCCTCAAGTAATTCTTTCTTTTGTTGGTCGAATTGTTTCACGTGAAACATCCTTAAATAGTTAAGTAAGAATAAAGTTGCTTTTATTAAATCTCATTACTTCCAGCTATATATATTATTTATATGTTGAGTAACAACCGGTCAATGAAATATTTATCACTAAACAATTTCACAGTCTCAATAGTCCTATTGAATTTTTAATCCTTATTAAAAATTCAATCCTATAATTTTCTTAACTCTATCTCTAACTTTTATTATTCACTTGAAATTATTCTTATAAAAAGAAAGGGCGCTTTCGCGCCCTCATTCTTCTTTATCTTATCACATAGGAAGTACAACTACATGACGAGCGCTTCCTTCACCTTCAGAAGCAGTTTGAACCCTACTGTCGTCTTTTAGAGCCATATGAACAATTCTTCTCTCGTAGGGAGTCATAGGCCTTAGTTTCACACTTCTCTTTTGCGCTGATGCTCTATTAGCAGCCGATCGGGCAATCGCCTCCAATTTCTGGCGTTGACGACTCTTATATCCTTCTACGTCTACAACGATAGGATATCTGAAACCAATATTTCGGACGGTAATAGAAGATATTATTGATTGCAATGCTTCGAGCGTTTTTCCATGACGGCCGATTAAAACTGCTAGATCTTTACCAGTAATATCAAGAATTAGTTCTCCCTCATCACCTTCATATTCATCGATGGTAACTTCACCGACTTTAAAATATTTCAAAATATCTTGAATCGCCTCGATCGCAGTGTCTGCAATGTTATCGAGCATTTCATCAGTAATCTCTTGTTCCTCCTCAATATAGCTATCTGAGGACACTAAAGTAGATTCAGTAGCTCCATTCTCTTCTACTGATTCAATATCTTCAGTTATATCGTCAAGAATCTCATCAACCATAATGACTCCTTAGGACTTATTAATAAAAGTAAAAAATAATTATTTAATTAATGCTTTTTAGTAGGGCGAGGTTTCTTAACTTTACGTTTCACATTCAAATCAACAGGCTGTAATGCAGCTTCCGCCGCTTGGGCTTCAGCCTCTCTATCAGCTCTTTTAAATATATACATACTAAGTTGATTCTGAAATACACCAATAAGAGATGAAGTACCCCAGAACAAAAGAACACCAGCCGGAGATCCCCAAGAAATCCAAAGCATCACGACGCTCATAACAGCGGCCATAATGAGAACTTGAGTTCTTTGAGGTGAATTCTTATTAGTCGCCTGCATGATAACCATTGGTGCAAAGGTGGCACCAGCAAAGACGATCATAAGAACAAGATAGGGAACAAATGTTCCAAAACCGTAGCCTATAGCCTGACTCGGACTCATAACAAGATTTGGAACGAGGTTATAAAATGAATAATTGGAATCTCCTACACGATCTCCCATTTCACGAAGTACTTGAAAGAGAGCGGCGAAAATAGGCATTTGGAGAAGTACAGGAAGACAGCCAGACAACGGATTATATTTTGCCTCTGCGTAGATCCTTTGCATCTCCTGACCAGCTCTTATTTGGTCATTTGCATACTTTTGCTGCACAGCGGCGATCATCGGTTGAATCTTTTGCATTTGATAATTTGACCGTGCAGACTTATGCATCAAAGGAGCTACGAGGAGACGGAAAATTAAGGTGACAATAATAATTGCGACACCCCAGTCACCACTAAAGTTGTAAAAGAACTGGATTACGTAAAAAATCCAATCCTTAAATACTTCCCACATTTAGTTATCCCTTCTATCTTCCTAAGAAGGCCTTTGGCTTAGCTGCCAGATCTTCTTTATGAGGAACTGGATCATAGCCGTAAGGTCCTCCTGGTCTACAACGTAAGAGTCTCTTTATTAAAAGAATTATTCCTTTTAAAAATCCATGTTCACGAATAGCTTCTATTCCATATTCCGAACAGGTTGGATAAAAGCGACATGATGAAGGTAATAAAGGAGAAATAGCAGCTCTATAAAAAGTAATAAGAAGTAAAGCCACTCGAGCCGGTAAAGAAGCAACAAAATGTAAGGCTTTACTCATTTTCATGAAAAGCTCTCTTTGCAAATCTCGCATAAGCTTCATGTGATGTTCTAAGAACTTTACTATAACTCGCTACTGTAAGAGGCTTTTTTGCTAGAAATATCACGTCTTTATTCTCCCATGATACGTTCAAGTCTCTTGCGATAGCTCTCATACGTCGTTTTGCTTTGTTTCTCCAAACAGCATTCCCTAGTTTTTTTCCTGCAATAAAAGCAACACGGCCATAACAGCCGTGTTGGTCACGAGAATGATTTACGCAAGGAGAATCCAAAACAATGAACGTTATAAAAGGAGTATGGAAGCGTTTTCCTTGCTTAAAAATCTGAGAAATCTCAGTTCCAGATTTTATCGTTTCCAACCAAACTCTTTACACGCAGAGGCGCTTACGTTTCTTAGCACGACGGGCTGCTAAAACAGCACGACCAGCTTTTGTGGACATACGAGCCCTAAAACCATGGGTCTTTGCGCGTCTGCGAGTATTAGGCTGATAAGTTCTTTTCATGTCTATAACCTTTCGATTTAGAGAGCGACTTAGAAAGTATAGAGAGAAGTTTTACCGTGTCAAGCTTGTAAAGTGCCATTATAAAAGAGTTTTGAATAATCAAGAGCTCTCAAATATTCCTTTCTCTCTATCTATAAGGTAATAGTAATAATAATGGTTGGGGAAAAGTTTATAAGAGATATTTCAGCAGATAAAACAAAGAAACTAGATTGTTGTAGTTGGTTGAATTGAGGTAATTCTTTTACACCTCAATTATTGAACTAATTATCTTAGAGATCTTCCTAGATAATCTATAACCAGTTTTTCCTCGCCAACCATCAGGCTTTATTTTCTTTATCCCCAAAGTTATAAATCTCTAATTATTTGTTTTAGGGTCTCTATTTCTTCTGAAACCTCAGGGCTTTCCCTTATTAATTCCTCTACTGTATTGACGGAATGCATCGCTGTTGAGTGGTCTCGGTTAAATTTCTTGGCAATGTAATTAAAAGGAAGATCTAGAATCTGACGGCAAAGATATATAGCTATCTGACGAGGATAAACAATATTTCTTGTTCTCTTTGGACCGACAAGATCTGAGTGTTTTACTTTAAAGAAGTTCTCTACCTCTTTTTGGATTTCTTCAACTGAGAGATTCCTTGAGGCACCACCTGAAAAATGATTTTGTAGAAGACTCTGAACCTCTTCGATAGAAATAGAACTCTGATCAAAATAGCGCATCTGATAGATGACTTTTGTGACCGCACTCTTTAATTCTCTAATATTAGAGCTTGAATTCTCAGCTATATACATACGAATATCTTGGGGAAAGACGAGATTCTCAAACCCCTCGTTTTTCTTATATTCATCTACAAAAAGATTAACGATTCCAAGTTTTGTTTCAATTTCAGGAGGCTGGATATCAATAGTTCCACCACCTGAAAAACGACTGTGATAACGCTCATCGATGTCGATATTTTTAGGGGCACGATCTGCTGAAATGACAATCTGCTTATTGAAGCCGATCATGTTATTAAAGATCTGAAAAACAATATCAAGGGTCTGTTTTTTACCTTGAAGATATTGAATATCGTCAATCAGAAGAATGTCAGCTTCCTCGTATTTAGTCTTAAAGTTTTTATAACTTGATTTCTCTTTGTCGTGAGCAGCGCTGGCTTCCATGTAATCAGAAAGGAATTCAGCGGAATCTATATAAATACTTTTAAGAAAAGGCTGGGTTTCTCTTACGTAATTTTGGATAGCTCTCATAAGATGAGTTTTTCCAAGCCCGCTTTTACCATAGATAAACAGAGGATTTAATGGCTGTTTACCTGGCATTTCTGCAACACTGACAGCCATTGAATATGCCATACGATTAGAATCTCCGATTACAAAATTCTCAAAGGTGAGATTTGAAGAAGGAGAAAAATCCTCACCCTTACTATCAGCCGAATAGAGAGAAGAGGGATTCTTTAAAGAAATATCGTCCTGGTTGAGATAGTGATCATAGTTCACATCGTCAAAAGAAGAATCATTTCTTACATTGTGATTTCGCTCTTCTAAGGAGTTGAGAGAGGAATCTACCGGACGGCGAAAAGAGCCATGAGGTTGATTCTTATTAACCAAATGCTGATTGAAACTATACGGAGGGTTTCCTTGACCAACATAAGGAAGATTCTCTTGAGCCGGCTTGGCTGTAACAGACGACGTAGCTTGCTTAGAAAAAGTAGATACATTAACAGAAGGCGCCGGTGTAGTTGTCACAGGTGAAGAGATCTGGGAACTATCATCTAACTCAATAATAACCTCAAAGGGAATTTGATACATCTTTTCCAATGTTTGGCGAATAAGGTCGAGATAGTTTCGTTGTACCCAAGACTGCATAAAAGGGCTATCAGCAGTAAGCATTAAGAACCCGTCGCTCATAGCCTGGGGTTGTAGACGAGATAAAATAGCCTCTATCTGGGAAGATTGATCACTGTAGATATGTTTAAGCTCATCGCAAACTGAATCCCAGTTTCTCTGAAGCTGTAAACTGTCCATACAACTACTCCCTTATCAGAAGAAAAAAGAGCCAACTAAGGCTCCGCGCGGGATAGTCACGAATTGTATAGTAAAAATGAGGTTATAAACAAACAAGTCGGTGGAAAACTTTAGTCCGAATCTAAATTATCTAAGCTAGATGCTATTTTTTCTCCGAGATCAGTTAGAGCTCTTTTTCGATCTACGGTCTTTTGGACTAAACCTTCTTCTTCTAATCTTTTTAACGAAGCATGGGTACTTGATGCGGGAAGATCAGCTAATTCAGAAAGATTAGTAATTCCCAATACCCCTTCTGAATATAAAAGACCTAATAAGATTCTCTCCCTTTGAGAAAGAGGGGGAATGAGAGGAGTAGGTCCGTCCGTATTTTTTACACTTTGGGATTTAGTGGGTCGAGAATACCAAGAAGGATTCGACTTATTAAGAAGATCATCTTCGGAAGTGTCCTTTTTTACAGAAATAGTAATAACAGAACCCTTATCTAAATTATCTTCAATCGTAAGATTTCCGTGAGAGAACTCAAGGTATTCCTTCACGATCGGAAAACCAGAACCTACTCCGCGAATATAGGATTTCATAGGTTCGATTGCTGAAGAAAAACCAGGACGCTGGGCTTTTTCCTTATCGGTTATTCCTGGTCCTTGATCAGCAAAGCTAATAGTATTTCCGTTATCAAAAATCGATACGACAATTTCTTGAAATCGGGCATGAATGAAATTTTCCGCTACTTCATGGATGATCGTAAAAGGGACAGAACCACCCTTCTTTTGAGATGAGTCGTATATAACCTCTGAAAGACGAGAAATGAAAACTTGTGTTTCGTCAGGGTCTATTTCGATTACGTGAGGTGCGCTTTTAAAATCATCGTAGACTGCCACACGAGCACGGTGATTCACATAACGGAAATCCTCAAAGCTATTATCCTTGAGGTTTTCATTGGTTTGGGCTCGTTGTTGGTAGTCTTCCAAACTGGTTCTCCTGAAAAGAGGAAATTCAGAATATTCAAGAAATGTATCAGAATAAATAGTAACTTAAAAGGGGAATCATCTTTAAATGTACAGGTAGAAAAGCATTCAGAATTTTCATTCATGTTCAAATAGTAATTAACAAGGCATTTTCTAATTTATAAACAATTCATTCACAAAAAGTGGAAAAGTCTGAAAAACCTAGAGCTTCCGAACCCCAAAAAAGCCTACCGTTGTTAAGAATTGTTCTTGACTTTCGATTATTTATAGTTTCTGCAGGTGAAAAGAAAAGGGGGAATTTCAAGCTCGGAAAACTACCACAACACAAAACAAGCGCAAGCGTTCAAATGTTCTATAACTACAGGTAAAAATAAAACACCAGGTCAAAGCAAGAAAATTTCTCATAAAAACCGAGAAAATAGGTCAACGTTATAAGACTGCTCAAAAACTACCCTTATCTTTACACTTGGGAAAATCTGGTAAAAGCCAGTAAAAAGCTCTCATAGAAAAGTTTTCCACATTATCCACAATAGATTTAAAAAATTCGGTGTATAACTTCCTGCGTTCAAAAGACAGCCCTTTATTTATTCAAAGGTAAGGATCCAAGGGCGTGAGTATAATAAGCTATATGAAAAATTCCGTTCGAGAGGTTGAGCTTCATGAAATTCAGCATTAATAAAAATGAACTGGTGGGAGCTCTCACGATAGTATCAAAAGGTGTTTCAACCCGATCAACATTGCCTGTTTTATCCGGTATTCTTCTCGAGGCAGTAGGGGATAAGCTCATCCTACAAACCACCGATCTCGAGCTTTCTATTAAATACAGCATAGCTGCCCTTGTTGAAGAAGAGGGTAAGACAGTGGTACCAGGAAAACTCTTCTTCGACATCATCAAAAGCCTTCCAGATGCAGCAGTGCTTGTGAGGGTGGAGGATAACCAAGCTCGGATCAGCTGTGATAACTCGAAGTTTATGATTAAAACCCTAAGCGCCGATGACTTTCCGGCGTTTCCTGAGGTAACACCCACTCAAACAATCGAAATTCCTTTCCCTCTCTTCTCTTCCATGGTTAAAAAGGTTGCCCGAGTGGTTTCGAAGGACGAAAGTCGAGCCGTGCTAACGGGTGTACTTATTGGCATAGAGGATGACAATTTACGAATGGTGGCAACAGACTCCTACCGTTTAGCCATCACCGATGCGAGTTTAGAGAAATTGCCCGATGAGCCGTTCTCTGCTGTCATCGCGGGAGCTTTTCTCTCAGAGATAGCCGCTCTCCCATCAAGCGACGATGAGATTAGCATCGGCCTTTCGGAGAACCAGATCATCGTAACGTATCAAGACACGGTGTTTATTAATCGTCGTATAGAAGGGAATTTTCCTAACTACAAGCAGCTCCTGCCGAACGGTTACACCACGAAGGCGACACTTGATGTGGACAGCCTCACGGCTGGTGTGAAAAGAGCGTCTCTGTTGGGTTCTACCGCCTCACCGGTGAGGTTTGATCTCAACGGAGCTTCTCAAACGGTTCAGATAAACGCGAACGCCGCTGATATTGGTGATGTTCAGGAGACCCTCAAAGCGGAAATTGAAGGAGAGGACATCGTTATCGCCTTTAATTACGCCTACGTTCTCGAAGGTTTGGCCTCAGTACGCGGTGATCGGGTTTACTTGGAAACTCAATCTCCTCTTAAACCGGGGGTTTTCCGCGCTGAAGAGCCTGAGAATTATCTTTATCTCGTAATGCCTATTCGTGTCTCGTAATAATTTTGGAAGCACCCAATGGCGATGCGGTTGAAAAGCATCAAGTTTTGGAACTTTCGAAATTATGAGTCATTTGATTTAGACGACATCAAAGACATTACGATCCTCGTTGGCGAAAACGCTGTCGGCAAAACTAATATCATCGAGGGGGTTCAGCTTCTCACCAGCCTTAGTTCTTTCCGTCATGCTCCCATAGGGCAGCTCCTTCGACGAGGGAATAACCAGGGACGTCTGGAAGCCTTTCTTTGTGACGATCAACGTCAGCTTGATCTTGAGCTCCTATTAGAAGGACAGACGAGAAAATATAGGCTGAACGGAAAAGGGAAGCGAGCAGCAGATCTTAAAGGACTTCTTCCGGCGGTGACTTTTACCCCCGATGATCTCAATCTCATTAAGGGATCCCCAGGAGGAAGGCGCCATGCTCTTGATGAGCTGGGGTCTCAGGTCTCTTCTCATTATCATGCGGTTATAAAAGATTTCGAAAAGATCCTGCACCATAAAAACCACCTGTTAAAAGAAGAGGCAAATCCAACGTTGCTCGATAGCATCGACGAGCTCTTCATCGTTTGCGGTGCTACGCTTGTTTGTTATAGAGCCGCCTTGTCAAAGAAACTCTTCCCTTATATGAAGGAGGAATACGCCAGGTTGGCATCCGAGGAGTCTCTCGAGTGTTTTTATGTCCCGTCGTGGATAAAGGCGGACGAGGCGGACATTACTTTCACGAAGGAAGAGGCTCGTGAGGCGCTTGCTCAAGCATTGAGCAGCCATCGAAATGAGGAGATTGCAAGCCATAAGGCTTTAGTGGGACCTCAGGCTGACCGGATTTGGTTTGAGATCAACGGGCTCGATGCTGGTCTTTATGCCAGCCAAGGGCAACAACGGTCGCTGGTTTTAGCATGGAAGCTTGCCGAGGCATCGGTCATCGAAGATATCTTGGACAAAAAACCTGTACTTTTACTTGACGACGTCATGAGCGAGCTTGATGAAAGTCGACGGGAGGCGCTTTTCACTTCTGTGATCTCTAGTGCCCAAAGCTTCATCACAACGGCGAATCTCGCTTACTTTAACGACGATATGCTTGAAAAGGCGCAGGTTATAAATTTGCCGATCGATAGAGCCGGTGGGATGTAAATGAGGGTTGTGAATGAGGGATGTGAATGAGTCATGAAAAAGCTCGGACGCGAACTCAATAAGCTGGCTCAAGGGGCTGCCGAGGGCAAAGATAAGGAAATGGTTTTGAAAATGCGTCGCGCTATGCAGGTTCAAACCATGTTTCAAGAGGCCATAGAGTCGATTTACGGCAACAGGGCTCCTTACGTGCTTGAGCACATAAATGCGGTTTACGTCATGGGAGATCCTAAAACCCTTCATCTCTACGTGAACGATGCAAGCTTCCGGACGGACTTGATCAATCAGCAATTTTTGATCCAGCTTTATTTCAAGGATCACTTCGGGGAGGAGATCGTCTCCTTCAAGACCTATCCATCGCGCTTTTCCATGAAGGAACGCCATCCCTATCAAGCGCTGACGGGCGATAATGGGCGATCCCAAGAGAGGCCCCCACGCGTTCCTCTTTCAAGAGAGGAGTTCGATGCGGCCGTTCTTGAGAGTCGGTCTATCGAAAATCCCGATGTGAGAAAGGCATTTTTGGCCGCATCTCTTTCGTCACGAGAGCGCGAAAAGAGAGAACAAGGCGAAAATAGGCTTTAAAGCAAAAAATACCTAAATTGCGAGCAAAAAACCAAAACCAGCCCTTAGATGTCATTAAATTAGCCAATTTAAGGGATTGAACGCTCGTTTTTCGAATATCTGTATGCTAAAATACCTTTATATAAAGCGCTAGAGAAAGCGCTTCTTTTATGGCCAAACTCACTATCTAAGGAGCAGCGTTGCCAACGAAATCACACTATGACGGCTCTGATATTCAGGTTCTCGAAGGTCTCGAGGCGGTCCGGAAACGTCCCGGCATGTACATTGGCTCCACGGGCCCGCGCGGTCTCCATCACCTCGTTTATGAGGTAGTGGACAATTCGGTAGACGAGGCTCTCGCCGGTTGGTGTACCAATATCGAGGTATGGATCCACAAAGACAACTCCATAACCGTTGCCGACAATGGTCGCGGTATTCCTATCGACAATCATCCAAAAGAGCACATCCCCACGGTGGAGGTGGTTCTCACTATTCTTCATGCCGGCGGTAAATTCGGCGGTGAGGGTTACAAGGTATCAGGCGGCCTTCATGGCGTGGGTGTATCGGTCGTAAACGCCCTTTCTCGAAAGCTCCAGGTCCAGGTGTGTCGTGACGGTGGCGAATATGAGATGGATTTCGCTTACGGAAAAACCGTCACCAAGCTCCATAAGATCGGAAACTCCAACAAGCTCGGTACCAAAATCACTTTCTGGCCTGATGAGAGCATCTTCACCGAGACCACCGAGTTCGATTTCGACACCTTAGCGAACCGCTTCCGCGAAATGTCCTTCCTTAATAAGGGGCTTAAGATCATCTTGCATGATGAGCGCAATCTTGACGAAAAGGGGAAGCCCTATACGGAGGTCTTCCAGGCCACAGGCGGCATCGTCGACTTCGTGAAGTATTTGAACGAGGGTAAAGAGACGCTCAACAAGCCCATCTATTTCGAGGCGGAAAACGCGGATGGCACCGTAGAGGTCGCCTTGCAGTGGTCCACCTCTTATTCGACTACGTCGGTTTTGGCCTTTGCGAACAACATCAACACCCATGACGGTGGCACCCACTTGGATGGTTTCAAGCAAGCTATCACGCGCACGCTTAATGATTACGCGCGGAGTAAGGGCCTTTTGAAGGAGAAGGAAGCAAACCTCTCCGGTGAAGATGCACGTGAG
>CANRPV010000018.1 GCA_947632575.1 uncultured Eggerthellaceae bacterium
GCTGGCGGCGCGTGAGGCTAGTGGGGGGCTTGCCGCGCTCGCTGATGATTCCGGTCTTGAGGTGGATGCGCTCGGTGGCGCACCAGGCGTGTATTCGTCAAGGTATGCCGGGGTTGACGGTGACGATAAAGCCAATAATGCCAAGTTGGTCACTGAGCTTGATGGTGTGCCTGACGGTGAGCGCCAGGCTCGGTTTGTTTGCACTCTCGTCTTTATCGATGAGGACGGTACGGAGACGGTCGCACGAGGAACCATTGAGGGCTCCATCGGCTATGAGCCACGAGGCAATGAGGGCTTTGGCTATGACCCGCTCTTTTTCCCGGACCAATTCGAGGGCGAAAAAACGCTCGCTGAAGTGAGCCAACGTGAGAAGAACGCGATCTCTCATCGGGGGAATGCTCTGCGCGCTCTCAAAGAAAAGCTGAGCAAGTAAAAAGAGTACGAGACCATAAAAGCTTTGTTATAATTGCTAACGCTTTATATCGGGACGTAGCGCAGTTTGGTAGCGCGCCTGCTTTGGGAGCAGGATGTCGCAGGTTCAAATCCTGTCGTCCCGACCAGGAACTTATCGCAGGTCAGAGGCATGTTTGAGAGCCTCGACCTGCTTTTCATTTTAAGCTATCTTCACAAATCGGGGGAATGAGGCAATCGACGTCGTTTGTTAGGAGATGTTTTTCTTCGGTTCAGGAAGCGAATCATATATGATCTGGAATAGTCCGCAGAGAAACTCTTTGTTGTCAATATCTTCGATGAGCAACATTTCCTTAGCGCCCTCATACGGCAGTTCATAGATGGGTGTATCCATTAAGGAAGCAGCTGAGGCTACAGGCTTTACAAGCAGACGGTCATCATAAATGCCGCCGATGATCTTACCTCGAAAATAGAGGATATATTCTCCCATCATCGTACGGTAAGAAATGCCTTCTAACTCACTTAACTGGTCTAACACAAAGTTCAGGTAGTCTTTACTGGAAGCCATAGTGCACCCGCTTTCAGCCGGTATCGTTGCCTATTGCGTCCTCAATATATCAGTAGGTGAGTCCTAGAATTGGTGCAAACATGTTCGGAGCCTTAGATGAGCAGACAACAAGATAAGTGTTCGCGACATGCCTTCTCGCAATGAGCAGTTTTATCTGGGCATGGAGATGAAAACACCGCCCCGATAAGTAATATCGGGGCGGTGTCACTCGCTTATCTTTAAGTCCTTACATTAGGTGTTAACCCGCAACATCTACCTATAAAAGACTTATAAGTAGATGAAGTAATCCCAAAGTTGCCCATTCTCGCAGCAAAAGCCTTTATACGGTGGTTTGCCGGCGTTGACCCAAGCGCCTCTCGCATCGACCTCATCTTGAGTATGCCCTATGCTCAAGAGCCATTCATCGAAAGAGAGATTGGTCCATAGCCGGAAAGTCGCATATTCATTTTTTTATAGGTGTTCTCTTTATCTCTATTCCACTCACCATAGCCACCCATCACCTGGTCGAGCTCCTCGTCTGAAAGCTTTCCCGTGGATGGATTGTCGTCGTGAAACATGTCGAACAGATGCTGAGCCTCGTCATCGGTCAGCTCTTTGCCATTCTCGGCGGCAATGGCCTTCACCTCGTCGGCTGACTTCGCTTCTCGTAGCTTCGCTTTTATTTCCTCTTTAGCTGATTTCTCAGAATCGGGTGGGGCAGGGGTATTCTCGGTCATGGCTTCTCCTTCCTTGAAGGGTAAACCGCATTGGCTCATTTGATAAGCGTGCTTCGTTTGCACATTCGCTTTGAGTTAGCGCAACGCTTTCCGCTTGGCACGCAATATGATCCACGAGATAAGAATCGCGACGGCTGCAACGCTTGCAAGCGACACCAATTCCACCGTCGTCGACATCGTCGTGTCACCTGTTTGAGCAAGCAATCCGGACCCGTCCGAACCAGGCGAATTGGGTGATTCAGGAACACTATCGCCCGCGACAGGAGGCACAGAGGGAGTTCCCGAAGAGTGAACTATCCTCACTACCGCAGTGGCCGGATCCCACAAAGAATCATCGAAGGACAGCCAGAACATCTCGCCTGGAGTCGCGGTAACATCAAGCCTATTCGCCGCCTCATTGATTGCCACATGAAGCGTACCCCCATCCAACACCGTTAATGTCGATTTATTACCGGAAAGCTCCCACGTGGTGCCGATGAGTGCGGAGATATCCTGATCAGAAGGAAATTCGGCAGGATAATTCGCCTGTGCATACACCCCGAAGCTTATCGTGTCGCCAGGGCTAAGCGTTGCCTTTGCAGGAGCGACCGAGATCTTGCTGAACGATACCGGCTCAAAGCAAATGTGGCGATAGTTGAGTTCCGAAGCCGGCACATTCGCGCCTTCCTTATCGCTTGGGAGCCAGAAAACCGTATCGGGAACATCACTTGGATCGAGAGAGGGCGTCTGAAGTCCCACATAGGGATTTTCATAGCCTGCGCCTAAGCCTACGTGGGGTTCGTTGCTGTTAAACACGAAGGCATGATCGGTACCGAAAGAGTCGAACAGAGAATCATTTAGAGCGACGATCTGATTTAATTCGGGGTCGGTGCTCGTTGACCAAAGACCACACGTTTCGGAGAAAGAATTTCCCCTTGCGCTGAGTATCAATTTGTTTTGAGGATCGGCAAAGCCGCTCTCATCCCCTTCTCCATACAGAAAGACAGATTTGACATACGCGGCGACGATCTTGTCCGTGTTTTGTCCTTCATCTTCGTCGCCTGAGGCAACTACTTTGACAAAGGCATCTTCTTCTACGGCGATTTCGGCATCCGGAGCCCAAATACCGTAAAGATCCACAAGCTCTTCGCCTGAAAGAGAAGAGATGCCAGCCGTGTTTTCTTGAGCACTCATCAGCCCAGGATTGTTGGACTCATGCGTAACGGTGCTCATGATTCCAAATGTGCCGGGCCCTTTAAAGCCAATCTCTTTCCCATCCGCTTCGATGCTCACCGTCGTTTTCGTTCCATTAGTAATAGTTGTAATCGAGGGATTGGCGCCGTTGAGATTGCACGTGAGAGATCCCTTACAATAAATGCCAGCGACGGGAGTCGTGGGATTCTCAATTTCCACGACGATCGAAGGCTCACTGCCATCCACAAACTTGATCGTCGCACCAGCGGGAAGAACAATCGCGCAAAGTACGTTCGAATTACCCGACAGAACCGATTTCGCGGATACGAGCTTATCCGCACTATCTATATTGATGAACACGTTGCCCAACGTCAGCGTGTTCGAATCGGCATCCCACGCATAGCCATTGTCCTGAACCGTTGCCGACTCATCCCAATGCCCATTACCGGCGTTCGCGGTGAAATCCATGCCCTGCGTGATGGTGAAATCGAGTGCCGCCGTCTCTAGTTGCTCTTCACTGAGCTTCGCGACATCGTTTGAGCCATCGTTTGAGCCATCGGTATTTTCAAGGGCGAAGGCAGCAGGCGCAAAACCCATCATCATGAGGGCGCAAATTGTAATCCCTCCGACTATTCTTGCTTTAACGTGATGAAAATCGATCATGACGATGCTCCTCCTGCACCTTGACTGCCGCTTAGCTAGCCCAACCACCTAGGGCATAGCATTTATCCCCGAAGTCATTATCGGTGCCGAATTTCTTGCCCTTGCCACCGATGAAGCAGCCGCAACCTTTGGAAGCGCCAATGATGAAGCAACCGCAACTAGCATCATAAGGAATTCCACCACCGGCCACTGCTGCGAGCTCCTCGTCGGAGAGCTCACCTTCCGCCGCTTCAGCATCCGCGGCGAGGATATCATCAGCGGTGAGGTCGAGATCATGTGCTGCCGCAAAGCTGGCAATAGCCTCTACCATGGCGGAGCGTGCCGTGTCCTCGTCATCGAGCGCGGTTTCGCTTACTACCTCGTTGAGTTCCTTTTGAAGCGCCTCGTCAGCGGATAGAACTTCATAGAATTTGGTCACTTTCTTGTTCATGGGATTCGCCTCCGATGAATGGAATGTAAGAACTAGTTCTTAGCGAGGCAAGCGATGCCTGCGCCGATGAGTGCGCCGCAAAGAGCAATGCAGGCAGCGACGATCCCGAGTTGCTTGTTCACATTACGATCGAGCTCAGCAGTGGAATAACCGGAGATCTTTGTGATTGCGCCCACGGGGAACGTATAGGTTACTGGATCGGTGGTGTCATCCTTTGTGGGTTCCTGGTTGATAGTAACGAGTGCTTCTTTGATCTTGGCCGCGTCGTGGCACATAGGACAATTTGCCATAAAAATTTCCTCCTTAAGCAATGGATCTTCGCTTTTCAGCTTAGGCAAATTGTACTGTCGAATGCGAAATTTACTGCGCAAGTGTCCAAGGATAGGCTTGGAGCGATGAGAATCCGTCATTCAAGTCAAAATAGCGTACATCGGTGAATGTCATTAAAGGAGCATTTCGTCTTTCAAAGTGGAGGCGAGGTTGAGATGGAGTATTCTCCATGCGCCAATTCCATAAGCAAGCCCTACCGCCAAGGCGACCGCACCAAGATAGAGTAAAACCGTCGGATAGGGGTAAGCGGCTAAAAAGGCCCCAAGGCTTGTTCGGCTTATAGATTGCATCGCGAGATTCGCCACTAAGATGAAGGGCAATGAAATCAATATCGGTCGAAGGACGACAGCGAGCGCTTCTAAAGTAAGCATTTTCACAACCTTTCCTGGCGTCATGCCTACTGAGATATAGCGCGCGAATTCTCGTCTTCGTTGGTGTATAAAGCCAATGGCTTGAGAGATAACGCTAGTGATTCCGATCAGGGCTAATATTGCACAAAACGATCCGACCATCATGAGATAGCCCTTCCAGATCGTTTCACTTTGAGCCAATTCATCAAAACGACCAGCTTCGATGAGATTCGTATGATTTACCAACTGAGAGAGCGTCATAAAGCCTAAAAACACCGCGAAGATGAATGTTGAGAGGCCAATTGCGGCAGTCGCAGATCGCAGTGATTGTCTTCGCGTTGCAAGGGATGAAAGAGCCAGCTCGCCTTCAATTCCAAAAAGACGTCTGTACGCTTGGAAGCGTTCTTTTCTTTTGGGAATTGGTTCTAAGGAGCCTTTGGCAGCTTCAAGAGGCGATATGTGTGCCAGTTTGTGAGCGGGCATCCATGCGGAGAACAATACCGTACCCAATGCTAGGAGGAGGGTGGTAACGAAAAGCATCGGATGATACGAGAAGCTAGATGCCACCTCCTGATCAGGGTTCAAAATCGATGCAGAATAGGAGATGGCGCCGTTGATGAAAGCCGCGGCAGCTGCTACGCCGGCGACCGTGCCGATGATGAGGGGTATCGCCGAGTCAATGAGCGCCTCTTGCATCAAGAAACGACGAATTTGTCGCGGAGTAGCGCCAATCGTCGAGAGGATCCCATATTGATGGACGCGGCTTCCCATCGTGGAAGCGAAAGCATTATGGATGATGGCCACAAGAGCGAGGCAAGCCAGTATTACCACCGTGACATATATAACGATGACGACGCTTGCATCGGAGAGTACCTGACCCTTCGCCCTCATCTGATTGATATTGTCGATCCAAAAGTTGTAAAACACCGCGCAAAGAAGTGAAAGAAGAAAGGTAGCGATCAACACGATGAGTGCGATGGCAAGGTTCGATCGCCAATTTCTTCGTAGCGATGCCATGCTGTAGCTTGCCATCATGGCTATCTTCTCCTCTCATCGGAGACGATCCGGCCATCTTCTAAGGTTATGATCCGGTCGGCCTGAAGCGCCACCGCATCGTCGTGGGTTATGACGATTATGGTTTGACCTGTTGAGCGGTTTGAGAGTTTGAGACGATCGATGATGTCCCGGGAATTGCGCCGATCGAGGTTTCCTGTCGGCTCATCAGCAAGCAACAGCTGTGGTCGATAGATGAGCGATCGCGCGATGGCCACCCGTTGTTGCTGGCCACCGGATAGTTCGAAAGGCATCGCCTGGAGCTTATCCCTGATACCTAAGGAAGCAACGATCTCACCGAAGAATTCCTTGTTGGGTTTTCGCTTATCGAGAAGTAGCGGCATGAGGATGTTCCGCTCAACGTTCAGCATGGGAATAAGGTTATAAAACTGGTATATGAGACCAACTTTTCGACGTCTGAAGATAGCGGCCTGAGTCTCGTTGAGACTTCCAAGGTCGGTGCCGTCAACGAGAGCAGTTCCGGAAGAAGGCCTCTCTATGCCACCGAGGATATGAAGAAGGGTAGATTTACCGGATCCGGATGCGCCGACGATCGCCGTAAACTCGCCTTTCTCGATGGAGAGATTGATATCGGATAGTGCCTGTACCTGGGCTTCTCCTTCGCCAAATGTTTTGGATATATTGCGGCATTCAAGGATGATCATAGCGACCCCCTTTCCGAACTTGTCACCTTATGGGTGACAAACGAAGAACTAAATAAAGCGCTAAAAAAGAGCCAAACGAAGGACCGAACGAAGGACCAAACGAAGGACCGAACGAAGAACAATAGTAATGAACGAAAGTGACAGGGAAGTGACAGACAAACACCCTCGTAGCGTGACATAAAGCGGTGGGGTAGAGCGTAAAGGCAAACGTGGAAATGAACCGCGACTCAATGGCGATAGAAGCGAATTTCGAAGCACGCACCACCTTTGCTGCCATTACGAGCGGTAATCGTGCCATTTTGCATCTCAATCAAGTCTCGAGAAAGAGCCAGACCAAGGCCTATCCCGGTTTCCGCTCGTTCGCGCGATCCTCGGAAAAACCGCTCGAACAGGTGCGACAAGTCTTGTTTGGAAAAGCCGGGACCCTCATCCTCAATAATGATTTCAGCATAGAGAGGGTTGTGTGAATAAGTAACAGAAACAGGATGTCCCGTTGGAGAATGCTCCAAGCAGTTTTTTAATACGCTTTCTAGAGCCTCTAACGTCCAATCGACATCGACAAAAACATCTGCGAGGTCATCTCCATCTATTTCGATGGGAACCCCAAGAAAACGGGAAAGCGGGTCTAAGTTTTCCGCTGATATGGCGAGAAGCGTGTAAAGGTCGCTTTGGGTAGGTTTGATCTGGATGGCACCGGCATCAATTCGTGCCATCAACAAGAGAGCTTCTGAAAGTCGCACTAAACGATCTATATCGGCTTGAATGCGTTGTATCTTCTGAGGTGCGCTATCTTCTTGTGAGAGCTCTTGGATGGTGAGCTGCAAAGAGGTGAGAGGCGTCTTCATCTGATGGGCGATGTCGGTAAGATTGCGCGAAAAGATGGCTTTTGTTGAAAGGGCATCATCACGAGACTGCCTCAACGCGCCTACGGTTTTGGCAATCTCATCCTGAAGCTTTGCCCATTGCCCTTCTTCAGGGGCGGCCAGAATCGTTTCGCTTCCTCGATTTACCTCCTCAAGATAGTCGATAAGCTTATCGAGTCGCTTTTCATACTCTTTCCGCATCCAGATCATTCGGGATCCTCCAGACGATAGCCGAAGCTACGGATGGTTTTCAGAAATGATGGATTGCCTAGCTTCAAGCGAAGACGTTTCATCGTGACGGTTAACGTATTGTCATTAACAAACGTGCCATTTTGAGACCAGAGCTGGTCGATGATATGCGAGCGAGTGAGAATACAACCCTTATTCTCGAGAAGCATTACTAAGAGCAAGTACTCATTGGCACTGAGGGCGATGGGATCGCCGTTGCGATAGGCTTGGTTGCGAACTAGATCTACCATGATGTCACCGCAGATAAGGCGCGATGAGTTCTCAGGAGAATTTCTTCTTAAGAGAGCTGCGATACGAGCAAGTAAAACGTCTTTATGGAATGGTTTTGTGACGTAGTCATCAGCACCAGCGTAGAGACCCTCCGCAATCTGCTTTGGATCGTCATTAACGGTGAGAAAGAGAAGAGGCAGATCGGAATCTTCTTTTCGAATCTCTCGGCAAAGCTCTAGACCAGTTCCATCCGGCATGTTCCAATCGAGGATCACAAGGCATGGTTGTCCATGTTCCAATGCTTTACGCGCTTGGGCGATGGTAGAGCAAAGAAGGGTTTCATAATTCGCTTCAGCGAGGATGTTCATTACGGCGTCAGCTATGAACTTGTCGTCTTCGACAAAAAGAAGGGGAGAAGAAGTCCCGGGGTTCGGCATCGTAAAGAAATCCCATCATCACAAGGTGCAGCATTCAAACCATAGTAGCACTGAGCGTCTTAGATTAGTTTTTGAAACAGGATGAGCGAATGTAGTGACGCTGAGTGTTTGTAGACGCTCTGTACTTTTAGCTGCTGAGTGTCTTTATTTAAGCAATGAATGTCGAAATAGATGCGTGATAGGGGGTATTTTCCTCTATTAACAGAATTTTAACTACCATTCCCAGGCTGAAAAAAGTAGACTTAATTAAATAGTATTTTTATTAATGCTATTACTAACTTGAACTGGGTTTATTTAAGTTGAGAAACTAAGTTTATATGAAGATAAGAAAGTACTTTTTAAAGGAACATTTAGTCCTCCGTTGTTGTCGCTGTGATTGCGGAGCTGTGACAACGGATGATGACTTTCTGCACATGTACAGCGTTTTGGGTTCCTCGTAGGTTGAAAACAACAACTCGTTAAAACCCATTGTTTTCTGTAACGGTTTTTGCGACGTGCTGGTTAAGGGTGTACCGCTCGAGGAGAAAGGTTCAACTAAGGAATTCGCATTAAGTAATTCCAGGTCAATTGTTAAGAAGTGAGAGCGAGTAAGGAGGTGCATTATGAGAGATGTTAGTCGGCAAGAGAAGAAATTCCTTTGCGATCTGGCTAACGCTATGAAGCTTGAAAGCTTGCTACGTCAAGTAATGAAATCTGACCCTCATAACGGACCTTCTGGGTACATGATACGTTCTTTGTATTTCGATACTCTGCACGACCGGGATTACGCGGAGAAGATGTTTGGAATACACCTTCGTCGCAAGGTACGTATTCGCATTTACGATCCGAATTCAGATTTTGCTTTATTGGAATTAAAGCAAAAGGAAGGCGGAAATCAGAAAAAGCGCTCTCTACCTCTTACGAGGTTAGAGGCCGAACAGCTTATCGAGGGCAACTACGATTTCTTGCTTGCCCGTCCAGAGCCTTTTGCTCAAGAGATGCATGCTCTTATGAGCATCAACGGGTATATGCCAAAGGCTGTGGTTGATTACAACCGTAAGGCATTTATAGCTCAAGAAAACAAGATTCGGGTGACGCTCGATGCGAATGTGAGAGCCACCGAGACAAACGTTAATCTCTTTGATCCAAACCTTTGCACATACCCGGTGTTTGATCCGTTCAATGTCATTCTCGAAGTCAAATACAACGGGTTTTTGCTGAGCTATATCCGCAGTGCCCTCAATCAAGTTGAGAAAAGCGAAGTATCAGTCAGTAAGTACTGCTTATCACGAACAAGCCGACTTGCATTTCAATTCTAGGGGAGCAGATGAGAGAACAACTCTATCAGTTATTAGAGAACAGTTCGGGGACGACAGCATTAAGTTTCGATATGCTGATCTTGCGAATAGCTGTTGCCGCGGTGGTAGGTCTTGTCATATTCATTTCTTACTGGGCGTCCCACGCCGGCACCATTTATTCTCAAAAGTTCAATGTCAACCTTATTATCATGACCGTGCTTACGGCGACGGTTGTAACCATCATCGGAAGCAATATTGCGCTTTCACTCGGTATGGTTGGCGCCTTGTCAATCGTTCGATTTAGAACAGCCATTAAAGATGCGCGCGATACGGTCTATATCTTCTGGGCGATCATCGTTGGCATTGCCTGTGGTGCCGGGGGCTTTCTCTCTGCAGTTATAGGTAGCGCTGTCGTATTTCTTGTCATGCTCTTTTTGGGACGGATCAGAAACGATGTACGAACCCTTATCGTTATCCGTGCAGCGCGATCCCAAGAGCTTGCCATTGAAGGTCTGATCTACGAATACTTCCGTGGTCGTGCCACCCAGCGCGTGAAGAATACCACCGAAGAGACGGTGGAGTTCATGTTTGAACTCAGACGTAAAACCCTCGATAAGCATCAAATGCAGGCAGAAAATACAATCACCGATGAGCTCTATGCCATCGGAGGTGTGGATTACGTCAATATAGTTGCCCAGGCTGACGAAATCGGCAGCTAGGAGGACGTGGATTGAAGTACCGCGTCATCGGCATACTGGCTATTGTCGTCATGATCGTTTTGGTGCTAACCGGTGTAGCTCTATCAGATAACACCGGTCGTATCTATCGCTACCATCAGCATGAACAGAGCCGGACGCTCGATGATCTTTCCGATGGGGAAAAGGAAGCGGCTTCCTCCACCGCCATTGATGCCGAGAATTTCGCGAGCCATCTTCCTGTGGTTTCTATCACGACCGATGGACAGGAAATACCGGGGCGGCCTCTCCGCAGCGAAACCGGCGAGCGCGTCTATGACGAGCAGGGTACCGCACAAGATACCCTCGCCGCTGACGGGTCAACAACGATTCCTGTAGAACTGTCACTCTATAACAATGGTGGCTCCGATAAAGAGGCGGTCGCGCAGACGGCGAACCGACTTTCAGATAAGCCCGAGTTCACCACCCAAGCTGAGATGCGTATTCGCGGACATTCTTCTTCAAGTTTCGATAAGCCAAGCTACCGACTCACTTTCACGTTGGAAGACCGGGTGACGGCCAATCCTCAAGAGGTGCTCGACATGGGCGTCGAGGAGGATTGGGTGCTTCATGGTCCTTATCTCGACAAGAGCCTCATCCGAAACTATATGGCGATGAACCTCTTCGGTGAATTCATTCCCTATACCCCTGACGTGCGTTTCGTTGAACTGTTTATCGATGACAAGTATCAAGGGCTCTATGTGCTCATGGAGACGATCAAACACGATGTTAATCGCGTCAATATTCAGGATTCCGATCCTAACTCCACGAACACAAGCTTTCTTGTGACGCGCGATTGGTACGACAACATGGACGAATCGCAACTCCGTGACTTTATTGATCTGACTTTCAAGGCAACAAGCACTGGTACAGAAATTGCATATCCGAACGAGCTTTATATCACGGATGGGCAGCGTGAATGGATAGAAGATTATCTCAACGAAGTGGAGAAAGTCATCTATTCATATGACTATGACACGCCTGATTATGGTTATTGGAAGTATCTCGATACCGACTCTTTCGTCGACTATGCGCTCGTAAACGACATTGCGCTCAATCAAGATGCTGGGAAGTTTTCGACCTGGTTCTACCAGGATCTCGGAGGCAGGCTCAACGCAGGTCCGCTTTGGGATTTCAATAACGCCTTTGACAATGGGTTTGAGCAAAGTGTCTTAGGCACAAGTTTCATCATGCTCGACAAGCCTATTTTCTCGATGCTGTTTCGCGATGAACAGTTTACGGAAAGGGTTATTAACCGCTATCGCGAGCTTCGAGCGGATCTTCTCAGTGATGAGAGGATTCTCAACTACATCGAAGAGGTGGTTGAATATCTCGGTCCGGCGATTGAGCGCAACTACGAGGTATGGGGTTACACACTTGATCCTAACGTTATCCCTACACTAGGTAGCAGCCAGCGCTTAGAGCCAGTCGAACGTAACCCAACGAGTTTCGAAGAAGCTATCGAAGATTTGAAAAATGCGATAACCACCCGTCTGAGGTGGCTTGATGCGAATATCGAAACGCTTCGCCAATACTCCCATGAGTCAGCGGTGAAAGAGTACAACCACTAAGAGAGGCGCAGTTTGAAGAGATTCATCATCATATGCTGCTGCATAATCGGCGTGGTTGCCGCGGGTATGATCGCTTACCTCAATTATGGCGTAACATTCCTGCCCGTTCCGAACCAAACGGGGCCGCTGTCGACTCCGTTTGTGCAACATGGAAAAGAGATCTATCGCGTAGAGGCTGATGGGACGGAAGTGCCCTTCGAGATTAAGGGCGTCGATCTTGGTGCTGGTCAGCCGGGAGCTTTCGCGACGGATTATGCCATCACGAAGGACACCTATCTCCGTTGGTTTAAGCAGATCCAGGATATGGGTGCCAATACCATACGTATCTATATCGTGCTTGGCACCGACTTCTACGAGGCGTTTTACGAATACAACAAGGATAATCCAAATCCGTTGTATCTCATCCACGGAGTATGGGTTAACGACTATACGAATAATTCTCATATGTCGGGGTATGACCCTGGATATCTGCCCGTCTTTAAAGAAGACGTGCGCACGATGCTTGACATCATTCATGGCCAAAGGCCAGTTGAGTTGGGGAGGCTTTCGGGTACCGGCTCATACACCAAAGATATCTCGCAATGGGTGATCGGTTTTATCCTCGGCGTCGAGTGGGAACCACCGACGGTGGCCTACACCAATCTCGCTGACGATGATAAGACGAGCTATAGAGGCGAGTACCTCTATACCGACGAGGGAACAGATCCTTTTGTGAACATGCTCGCTGAGGTAGGCAATGAGGCATTTCGCTATGAGACCGATCGTTATCGTACTCAGCACCTCGTTGCCTTTTCCAATTGGCCGCAAACCGACCCCAATGAGTTCCCCGATTTGATCGCTGCCTATTTCAGTAAATACACTGCAGTGGATGTCGAGCGTATTCATGCTACCGATGAAGTCAAATCAGGCATGTTCGCCTCATATCACATCTATCCCTATCATCCGGATTTTCTACGCTACATCCCTGAATATGCGACTCAGGTTGATACTTCAGGCAACGTGAACACCTATTACACCTACCTGAAACTCATCAATGAGCATCACAGCTTGCCGGTCGTGATATCCGAGTTCGGCGTACCGAGTGCCCGAGGTCGCGCATCGACTGACGTCAATACCTATCGAAGTCAGGGAGGGCTGTCTGAGACTGAGCAGGCCTATGCCATCGCCCAGTGTTTTAAAGACATCAAAGACGCCGGGTGTGCCGGCTGCATCATCTTCTCATGGCAAGATGAATGGTTCAAACGTTCCTGGAATACCTGGGAAAACGTCGATCTTCTGAAGACTCCCTATTGGAGCGATTATCAGACAAACGAGCAAAACTATGGCCTTCTTGCTTTTGATCCCGGAAACGAGAGATCAGTTGCCTATGTCGACGGCGATGATGAGGAATGGACCGATGCCGACATCATTGGTGAAGAGGACGGCGAGACTCTCTCGATGAAATACGACGAGAGGTACGTCTATTTGATGGTGAGAGGCGATGACATCTTCCCATAGATACGATTCAGTCGATCGGTTCGACTGAGGCCTACGGTATCAATGTGTTTAACAACGCCATAACCGACCTTCTCGCTGCCGTTGACGATGAGGCTACTCGTGTGGCTCTTGAAGCGACGCTTAAAGGCGAATCTGATGTCACGCTTCAGAAAATGATCGACGGTATAGACCATATTCTTCAAGTACAAGAACAGGGCGGCACGCTGACTGATGAGGAAAAGATCGAGCCCTCATATCAACTCGCGCAAGCTGTGCTTGATCATATACATCTCACTGATGAGTTGAAGAACGACCTTGAAACGGCGCTCGAATTCGAACGTGCTGCTGATTTTCTCGTGGTGATTAACGGCGAACATAATAGCAGGCTTTTAGTCCAAGAACGTTATGAAGCCGTTCGTGCTACCTCGCTCGCGCTTTTGACGGGGGAGGATCCCTATATCAACACCCCCGAGAAAGATACGAAGCTTTTCAAGCCCGTCTATATGCAATTGAACTCTTTAGGAATACGTGTCGCCGACGGCGATGATGTCGAATATCTGGTGGATCTCGATATCAATGATCTTGAAAGCGAAAACCAGAAATATATGGATGTGTATGAGACTGGAAAGCTCGTATACGGTAACGCTAATCCCTCTTCGAGTGACTTTAATTCTCTAGCTGACTTTATGTTCGGTGACGGCTTTGTTGAGATCAAACTTCCTTGGCAGCTTTTAAATTTCTCGAATCCCTCCGAGATGCAGATTCATGACGACTATTACGAACATTATGGCGTTGAGAATCTCGCGATCGATCGTATGTGGATTGGCGTGGGCGATGGCGCGGATGCCATTCCGATGTTCGAGTTTGCTCTTTCAGGTTGGGGCGAGAATGTGACGTCCCATGAACGTCTCAAACTTGGCTATTACCTGATGCAGGATATTTGGACGGGTGAGCGAAGTGTCGATGAAGTACTTGCGGAGTCTCCATTAGGTGAGGTTGATAAAGGGAAGCCCGATAGCGAACCTTACATTAATTCATCGGTCGTCCAATCCCTTGTCGATCGATTACAAAGGATCGCGATAGGGACAGATCAAAATGCTTCCCAAAATTTGGCGGCCGATGGATCGGCTCTGGCTGTGACCGTTGATGTCGATGAAGGTGGCCAATGAGAATTGAATTTCTCATATTCTTCTATATGGCCATCAGTATCCTCATGGCCATTTTCGACTTTTGTTTTCTGTTTTACGAACGCCATCGCGATAAGAGTTTTGCGAAGAAATCGCGGAAGATGGCCGAGGTGCTCAAGCATGAGATCGAGGTCAACGCCGATTTTCCAACGGATGAACACAAGCAATCCATCCGTAAGAAAATGAAGCGGCTTTCAGGTCTTGAGTCATTTGACCTTACGATGGAGCGGTTTGAAGAAAACGATCCAGACAAGAGCCGTCGTTACCTGTTGGGAATTGTGGGCGTATTCGAGTACCTCTCCCGTTATTTCTCAACGAAGAGCGACCTTCATAAGGCTTATTTTGCCTATATTGTTCGGCGCTGGTATCGTGTCTATCCGGCCTCGAAAAACATGATCGCGGTGTTGCTGCGTTATGTGAATGAGGGGTCGCTGTATGTGCGGCAAAACGCCCTTGAGGCTTTGGCCCAAGTGGGCACGCCTCAAGCGTTGGTGGAGGCCATGACCTCGCTTGAGAGTTTCGTTGACTTCCATCATCCGAAGCTCATCACCGAAGTGACAATGGCTTTCCAGGGTAGCGATGAAGAGCTCGCGGATGAGCTTGATCGCAGATTCCAGGAATTTAGGCCAGATATGCAGGCGGCCATCATCAATTTCATGCGCATGAAGAATCAGGGTG
>CANRPV010000019.1 GCA_947632575.1 uncultured Eggerthellaceae bacterium
GCGGCGGAATGCTCCCGCCAAAGCGGGTGCCGTTGTGGGTCAGGCCTAACCACGAGCAGGGCGAAGAGATAAGCGAAAGGTCGAGGCGGGATTTGGTGGGATCAAGCGGCAAGCTCATCATCGTGCCGACCCCCCTGGGAAACCTGGGGGATATGACCGAGCGCGCCAAGGAGGCTCTCGAATCCGCTGATGTCATCTACGCCGAGGACACGCGGGTGACCCGGAAGCTTCTGAGCGCCTACGGCATCGGTGGCAGGCTTGAGCGGCTTGATGAGAACCTCATGGGCGCAAAGGCCGCGAGTATCGTTGAGCAGGTGTGCGGCGGCGAGGTTATCACCTACTGCAGCGATGCGGGTATGCCTGGTGTATCCGACCCCGGCTTGCGCTTGGTCAATGAAGCGCGGGTGGCGGGGGCGCCCGTTGAGGTGCTTCCCGGACCGTCCGCGGCCGTGACCGCCTATGTGGCCAGCGGCTTTACCACGCCTCACTTCTACTTTGGCGGCTTTCTTCCGAAAAAGCCTCGTGAGCGCACCGACACCCTTCGCTCCCTCGAGAAGCTCGACGCCGCTCTCATTTTCTACGAGAGCCCGAATCGCCTGGTTGTGGCTCTCGAGAGCATCAAAGAGGTGTTTCCCCATAGAACGGTGGCGGTATGCCGTGAGCTCACCAAGCTGCATGAGGAGGTGGTGCGCGATCTCGCGCCACGCATCTTCGATGAGTTTCGTTGGCGCAGCGACGAGGGCACGTTGCGTGGGGAAGTGGTCATCGTCATCGATGCCCCGTCGTCTTTGGAAGAGCAGGTAAATCACGAAGCTGCCCTTGAGGCGGCACGTCTGAAGGCCCAGGAGCTAGCGGCCTGCGGTCTGCGCACGAAGAGCATCGCCTCCTCGTTGCGTGAGGAATTTGGTCTTGCCCGAAATGAAGCCTATGACATCGCCATGGAACTCAACTCTTGAGATCATTGACGGCCTTGAAGTTTGGGTCATTCGCAAGGCCGTCAAATCCATGACTCTGCGCGTCAAACCGCCTGATGGGCGTGTTGAGCTTTCCGTGCCCTATCTCATCTCCGACCGCGCTCTCTGTGATTTCATCGCTCTCAAGCGTCAGTGGATCGAGCAGAAAATCGAAGAGATACGGACCTCGCCGTTCGCACAGGCGGCACTAGCCAGCCCTGAGGAAGTGAAGGCGTGGAAAGCCGTCGTGTCGGCTTTCGTGCCACCTCTCATTGAGCGATGGAAGCCGGTGCTCGGTGTTCAGGCGAAATCGGTGGCATATCGCAATATGAAGAGTCGCTGGGGAAGTTGCCAGCCGGCCACGGGCCGTATTTGCATCAACGTGAGACTTGCCCTCTATCCTCCGGAGTGTCTGGAATACGTCGTGGTGCATGAACTTTGTCACCTGCGGGTGAGTGGACATGGGCATGACTTTAAGGCGCTTATGACGCAGGTGATGCCCGATTGGGAGAAACGGCGCGCGAAGCTGAGATCCTAGTTGCCAATGAAACTCTCGATACCGGTGAGACCCTCGATACCGGTGAGACCCTCGTTGCAGGTAAGAACCTCGTTGCCGGCCTTAGGGTTTTTCGATCGCCGCTTCGAGGCGTTCGATGAAAGAATCCTCGAAAGCTTGGTGTTCCGCCACGATATCGGCCAGAGTGAGGCTTTCGAGGTAGTCTCGGATGGCTTGCTCCATCCCGCCCCAGATACGCTGAGAGATGCATCCCGCTTGGAGCTCGCAAGGGGAGAGCTGACTGGTGCAGTCCAAAAGCTCGAGGCCGTCTTCGCTGGCAGATACCACATCGGCTAAAGTGATGGCGTCGGCTTGGCGGGCGAGCTGATAGCCGCCCAAATAACCGCGCGTCACTTTCAAAAGACCCGCAGCGGCAAGGGGAGCCACGACCTGCTCCAAATACTTCTTGGAAATATGCTGGCGCTCAGCCACATCCTTCAGGGCGACACAGCCCTCACCCTCGTGTTGGGCCAGATCCACCATGAACTGCATTCCGTAGCGAGTTTTCGTCGAAACTCTCATAAGCCTTCCAAAACTTGATCGACAAACAAAATCTAGTAAACTCCTTGACTTTGTTGGGGAAAAGTTTATATTAAAGTCCATTAAAATGCTAGACAATAAGCGTGACGAGGAGAAATTTTCATAAAACGCGCGGTCATGAGGCGAAGGACGTAGATATAAGATGAAGCAGATTTATTTAGATAACGCATCCACCACTCCTGTGCGCAAGGAAGTGCTCGATGCCATGCTCCCTTACTTTAGTGAGCAGTTTGGCAATCCCTCATCCATCTATCCCTTGGGTCAGGACGCATCCGATGCCGTAGCTGAGGCGCGAAGCACCATCGCATCCCTTATCGGTGCGAGTCCTAAGGAACTTTACTTCACCAGTGGTGGTTCAGAAGCTGATAACTGGGCCATTAAAGGCTTTGTGGAAGCCAATAAAGATAAAGGTCGTCACATCATCACCAGTGCCATCGAGCATCATGCGGTACTTCACGTCTGCGAGGCTCTGGAGAGGGATGGGTTTGAGGTTACCTATTTGCCGGTTGATGAGGACGGTTTGGTCTCACCCGCTGATTTTGAGGCGGCTATTCGACCCGACACCATTTTGGCCAGCATCATGATGGCCAATAATGAAATCGGTACCATTCAGCCCATCGCCGAGCTGGCCTCCATAGCTCACGAGCATAAGATCACCTTCCACAGCGATGCGGTGCAGGCCTTTGGCCATCTGCCCATCAATGTGAAGGAGCTGGGTGTGGATATGATGTCCGCCTCCGCTCACAAGCTCTATGGGCCTAAGGGTGTTGGCTTTCTCTATATTCGCAAGGGCGTGAAGATCGCCAATCTAATCGACGGTGGCCAGCAAGAGCGTGGCAAACGCGCCACCACGGAAAACGTTCCTGGCATCGTCGGCTTTGCGAAAGCGGCCGAGTTGGCTCTCGCCGAGCAAGCAGAGGAAATGGAGCGCCAGCGGGCCATTCGTGATCACGCCATTGCGCGCGTCCTTGCGGAGATTCCCCATGCCAAGCTCAACGGAAGCGCCACCGAGCGCCTTGCCAACAACATCAACTTCTCCTTCGAGTTCATTGAGGGAGAGGGAATGCTCTTGCAGCTCGCCGCGCGGGGAATCAGCTCCTCCAGCGGAAGCGCCTGCACATCTGGATCCCTTGATCCAAGCCACGTGCTTTTGGCCATCGGGCTGCCTCATGAGATCGCTCATGGCTCCCTGCGCCTGACGCTCGGACGAGACACCACCATGGAGGACGTGGATTTCGCCATCGACTCGCTGAAGACGATCTTAGAGAATCTGCGGAGCATGAGTCCGCTTTATGAGGATTACCAAAAGACCCACGTGGGATCTATCATGGATAAGATGAAGGCTGCAGGTAAAAAGAACATAAGCTAGATCGAATTCTTGGCTTAGCGCATTGACGGAAAGAACTTTTAAGCGCGATCATTCGGCTTGCGAAAACGATAAAGGAGACCAACTATGGCAATGAATTATTCCGAAGCGGTCATGGACCACTTCACAAACCCGCGTAATGTGGGCGAGATAGAAAACCCTTCAGGCTGCGGTACGGTAGGAAACGCGGTCTGCGGCGATATCATGCGCGTTTATCTGGACATCGACGAAAACGGCGTGATCCAGGACGCGAAGTTTAAGACCTTCGGCTGCGGTGCCGCTATTGCCACCAGCTCTATGGCCACCGTTCTCGTGAAGGGAAAGACGGTTCAGGAGGCTTTGGAGGTGACCAATAAGGCGGTTATGGAGGCCTTAGACGGTCTGCCGCCCGTGAAAGTCCACTGCTCGCTTTTGGCCGAGGAGGCCATCCACGCGGCGCTTTGGGACTACGCCGAGAAGAACGGCATAACCATCGAAGGGCTCGAGCGGCCGGTAAACGATATCTCCGAGCATGAGCATGGTCCTCATCCCGATGAGGATGATGGCGACGAGGACGAAGACTAGAACTAGGAAAGATGATGCCTAGGAAAGACGAGAACTAAGTCGAAAATGAAAGCGAAGACGAAGACTAAGACTAAGACTAAGACGAAAACGAAGACTAAGTGAAACGCCATTAACTTAGCGAATTTAACGAATTTTGCGAATGAAAGAGGGCTCCTTTGAGGGGTCCTCTTCTTTTGGGCCTCATTCCTTTCGAGTCGGCCTCATGAGAGCCGACCTTTCCTGGGCGTGGTAAGATAACCCGATACGCAAGGTTGAACTTAGAAAGCATGTTGTAGGCGCCAGAAGGAGAGGATCCACTTTATGACCAAGGGAAGCTATTCATTTACCACGCCCATTTACTACGTGAACGCCGCTCCTCACCTCGGCACCGCCTACACCACCATCGCCGCCGATGTCGTGGCGCGCTATCAGCGCATGAATGGTTATGAGGTGGCCTTCGTCACCGGTCTTGATGAGCACGGCCAGAAGGTGGCCGATACGGCTCGCGAGCACTCTATGACGCCCCAAGAGTGGTGCGACTCCATGGAGCCCACTTTCCGCGAGACTTGGGATATGCTCGATATCACCTACACAGACTTCGTTCGTACCACTGAACCGCGTCATGCCCGCTCGGTGCAGGATTTCTGGCTTCAGCTCCATGAGGACGGCTGGCTATACAAAGGCGCCTATGAGGGCTGGTACTGCGTCCATGAGGAGACCTATTACGCGGAGAGCGATCTGGAGAAGAACGAAGAAGGGGTTTTCATCTGCCCTGATTGCAAGCGTCCCGTCCAGCGGGCGAGCGGTGAGGAAAACTGGTTCTTTAAGCTCTCCGAGTTCCAGCAGCCCCTGCTTGATTTCTATGAGTCAAACCCGGACTTCATCCGCCCGGAAACCCGTAAAAACGAAATCGTTTCCTTTGTCAAATCGGGGCTGAAAGACCTTTCCATCAGCCGTTCCACCTTCGACTGGGGTGTTCCGCTGCCTTTCGACGAGGGACATGTCGCCTACGTTTGGGCCGATGCGCTTCTAGCCTACCTGACGGGCATTGGTTACAAGGATCCGGATAGGCCCGGTGAGTTTGATGCCAATTGGCCCATGCGCTATCACTTCGTCGGAAAAGACATCATTCGCTTCCACTGTGTGATCTGGCCGGCGATGCTTATGGCAGCCGGTATGCCCATTACGCACACGGTTTTCGGTCACGGATTTTTGCTGACCAAGGGCGAGAAGATGAGCAAGTCTAAGGGCAACGCTCTTAAGCCGGCTGACCTGGTGCGGGTGTTTGGCGTGGATGCCTATCGCTACTACTTCATGAGCGACGTGCAGTTCGGTCATGACGGTTCCATTTCGCTTGAGCGCATGGTACAGGTCTATAACAATGAGCTTGCCAACACCTGGGGAAATCTCTGCTCGCGAGTCTTCAACATGACGGGGAAGTACTTCGACGGGCGCGTGCCCGAGCCCTCGTCTGCCGCTGCGAATCCCATGCGGGAGATCAGCGATGAGCTCTACGACGTCTATGATCGCTGCCTTGAGGCGGTGGATTTCACCGGGGCGACGGCCGCCGTACAACGTCTTGCGAGTCGCGTGAATCTCTACGTGGAGGAATCGGCGCCGTGGAATCTGGCCAAGGACCCCGCCAAAGCCGAGGAGTTGGCTGGAGTTATCTATAACTCCCTTGAGGCTATTCGCATTATTGCCCTCTACATGGCCCCGTTTATGCCCAAGAGCTCGGCTGAGGTATTTAGGCGCATGGGTCTGGGAGATGTGACCGATATCGATGATATTCAGTTCGCAAGCGAATGGGGCGGTCTGCCGGTGGGCAACGTGGTTGAGACGGGAGACCCACTCTTCCCGCGTCTTAAGGTGGACGAGATCAACTTCGATATCGAATAGATTGATTCCAAAAAATTGACTCTGAACAGATCTCTGAACAGATAAAAGATGATGGACGAAGAGGAGATAAGGCTTTTTCACGATGCGCAGTTTCGGCGCAAGGTGAAAAACGGCGACTACGAGGTGGTAGACGCTCCGATCCTGGAGACCTTTGTCGCCGATACTCACGCCCATCTCCATCTTCTGCCTGATCCTGCTTTGGCTCTGGCTCGAGCGGCAGTACATCGGGTCAGCTTCATCGAGATGATCGTCGATGTGGTCGAAGACGGCGACGCACCGTTTGAGAAGCTGGACGATTGGCTTGCCGATGCCGTATTGGAAGTGCGCAATCTCATCTATCAGGCTGTTCATCACAATGCCTCGGCGGGGGAGCGCAAGCTTGCTACTCAAGTAGTGGTGGAGGGAGGCTCCATCCTGTCCTTTCCCAGGGTTCCCCAGGTGAGAATTTGCGTGGGTTGTCATCCTCATAACGCGAAAGATTACGACGCCGCCGCGGAGCAAAGGCTGATTGATCGCCTTGAGGATCGACGGGTGAGCGCCCTTGGGGAAATCGGTCTGGATTACCATTACGATTTCTCTCCGCGAGATATCCAAAAAGAAGTTTTTCGCCGGCAGCTTAACCTTGCCCAAGAGCATGGGCTCCCCGTCGTTCTTCATATCCGCGACGCTCACGATGATGCCTTCGAGATCCTTGAACAGGAAGGATTCAGTCCTAAAGGAACCATTCTCCATTGCTACACCTTGGGGCCCGAGGAGCTAAAGCGCTGGGTCGATGCCGGCTGCTATATCGCTTTCGGAGGAGCTTTAACGTTTAAGAAGGCCGATGATCTACGCGCGGCGGCAGAGCTGGTGCCAGAGGATCGCCTGCTTACCGAAACCGATGCGCCTTATATGACCCCTGAGCCCATGCGCGGTATCCCCTGTGAGCCGGCGGATGTGGTTTTCACGGCTGCTCGTCTTGCGGTGGTGCGCCAGTGCTCAAGCGATAAGGATCGCGTAGCGCTTCTCGATCGGCTCTACGATAACGCCATCTACGTGCTCAATCGACCCCGGTATTAGGCATAAGGTATTAGAGGAGAGGTTCGTGAGTCATCGTTTGATCATAGTCGGCTCCCCGCGACCCAGTGGGCGATCAGCTGCTCTCGCCGATGAGCTCTTCCAGGCTTGCATCGAGGAATGTCCCGATGACGGCGTTTCGATCCTTTCGGTGGCAAGTCTAACAATCGGTGGATGCATCGCTTGCGATACCTGCGAAAAACCCTCCTCTTCGGAGCGAATGTTGCCTGAAGAGGGTGATCCTCTCTATCCTCATCCCTTCGCGCAGAAAAGCGACGCGTGGTGCCATAGGTGCATCTTCGACGATGACATGGATGAGGTTCGCAAACATCTCGATGCGGCCGATGAGCTCATCGTCGTGACGCCTATCTATTTTTCGGGCGTTCCCTCCCAGCTCAAAGCTCTTCTTGATCGCCTTCAGCCCTATTACTGGTCTGATATGCGCAAGATCGGTAAGCGTCCGCTCAGGGTTCATCTCGTTGGAGAGGGTGGAGATCCTCACGGCGTGAAGCCTGCTCTCGGCGTCTTGAAATCCGCCTTGGCCGTCGCGGGCTTTCGCCTCGAGACGGTGCTCGATTGGCGGGGGCGCATCAGCTCCGACGGAGAGATTTTAGAAGATGCCGAGATCCACGAATACCATTAGGTAAGGACGATGGCAGCTCTCAGCTCGTTGGCTTCAGTGGGAGCCACCAAAGCCATCCTCGAACATCACGGGCTTTGGACTAAGCATTCTTTAGGTCAGCACTTTTTGATCAACGACGGTATCGTCAAAAGGATAATCCAGCATGCGGATTTGTCTCCTGAGGAGTCCGTATTGGAGGTGGGACCTGGCATAGGGACGCTGACGGTGGCCTTGCTTCAAAACGCTCGCAGCGTTTTTGCCGTGGAGCAGGATGTGGAACTTGCCCCCGTTCTTGAGGAGACGACAGCGCCTTGGTCCACGCAATTCCATTTGATCATGAAGGACGCGCTTAAGCTCCAGGAGAGTGATCTTTTAGGGGCGAGGCCTCGGCGTTGGGTGTCGAATCTTCCCTACAACGTGGCGACCGCGTTAATTCTGGACTACTTTCAGCGTTTCAGCTTTCTGGATCGGGCGACCTTAATGGTTCAAAAGGAGGTTGCCGATCGAATCGATGCGAAGCCTGGCACTAAAAGCTATGGATCGTATAGCGTTAAGCTGGGCTTTTATGTGAAGGTGATCGATCAATTCAAGGTGGGGCCAAACAATTTCTTCCCACCTCCGCATGTGGATAGCGCGGTCATAAGCCTTGAGCGTCTGCGGTGGGAAGAGGAGAGTACTTCCCGATTAGATCGAGATGGACAAGATCAAGCGCAAGGCCATGAGCAGCGAGGCCAGGCGCAACAAAGCCAAGAGGGACAATCCTTCAACTATCAGCAGTTAGTGGATGCCGCCTGTCTTATGGCTGATGCGGCTTTCGCTAACCGGCGCAAGACGCTCGCTAACTCTTGTCGGGCGTACTTCAAAGAAAGAGACCTCGTTCGAAGCGCTGATACACGATCAGTCGGTGTTCTCCGAGATGCCGCTGCACAAGAAAAAGGCGCCGTCCAGAACTCTAACGAGAGTTTGGACGAGCGCCTCTCTGAGATATTTTCCCTTGCCGGAATAGATTCACGGCGTCGGGGTGAGACCTTAAGCCAAGAAGAGTTTTTGGCTTTGGGTGAGGCTTACCTGAGGCTTTCCTAAGTTACGGCCTCAGACCCATGCCGCCTTCAAGGGTGAGCGTTTCGCCGCTCAGATACTTGAAGTCGGGGTTAGCCAACTGAACAACCACGCGGCCGATTTCCTTCTCCACATCGCCATAGTGGCCCATCGGAGGCATCTTCACGTTGGCGACGAAGGCGTCCGGGTAGGCATCCTGGAAGTTCTCGAGGGCAGCGGTCCAAGCCAGCGGGCAAACGACGTTCACGTTGATGCCGTCAGGGCCCCACTCAGTGGCGGCGACGCGTGAGAGGCCGCGGATGCCTTCCTTGGCAGCCGCGTAAGCGCTCTGGCCATAGTTTCCGAACAGGCCGGCGCCGGAGGCGAAGTTGATAACAGAACCCTTGGTTTCCTTCAGGTGAGGGTAGCAAGCCTGCATGTAATAGAAGGTGGCGTACAGGCCGGAGTAGATGGCCAGGTCGAACTGCTCGGTGGTGTGATCGGCGAGGGTCACGCCAGAGGCGGAGGCCTGAGCGTTATTGATCAGCACGTCGATGCGGCCGAACTTCTCCATAGCCTGGTCGACGACGCTTTGCACGACGGCCTTATTGTCGGCGCCGGCGTTGACGTCAGCTTGAACGATGAGCACCTGGATACCGTAGTTCTTCTCCAGCTCCTCCTTCGCACCCTCAAGCTTTTTCACGTTGCGGCCGGTGATGACCAGGTTAGCGCCTTCCTTCGCATAGGCCATGGCGATACCGTAACCGATAGCTCCCGGAGATCCGTCCTTCAGCTTGGCAAGGCCAGCACCGGTGATGATCGCAGTCTTACCCTCTAAAAAACCCATAGTTCCTTCTTTCTGCTACAAACCATTTGTCGCACTGACAAGAACAGAGCCTTAAGGCTCTGTTCATGACATTAACTATTAACTACTCTAACACACTCTAGCAAACCCAAACCACATCAGGCCGATTCTCGAATTTCGCTTAAGTCAAGGCCGGCATGGGGATCGTTGTACACATCCACGTTCATGTAGTGGCTTTGCTTAGCGACAATCGTGGTGCAAACGGCGTCGCCGGTGATGTTCACGGCGGTGCGGCACATGTCGAGAATGCGGTCGATACCCATGATAAGGGCGATGCCTTCAAGGGGCAGGCCGATGGAATTGAACACCATGGAAAGGGTGATCAAGCCAACCGAGGGAACGCCCGCGGTGCCGATGGAGGCCAGCGTCGCCGTGGCGATAACGGTGAGGTACTCAACGATACCCAGCTGCATGCCAAAGAGCTGAGCTGTGAACACCACAGCGCAACCTTGCATGATGGCGGTGCCGTCCATGTTGATGGTGGCGCCCAGCGGAATGGTGAAGGACGAAATCTTGCGGTCGACGCCCATGCGCTGATCCAAGGTCTCCATGTTCAGAGGGATGGTCGCGTTGGAAGTGGCCGTCGAGAAGGCGAACACCATAACGCTCCAGAATTTGCGGATGAACGTAATGGGATTCAGGCGGGCAAAGACGGCGAGCAATAGCATGTAGACCACAAAAGCTTGAATTGCCAGAGCAATCAAAACGCTGCCCATGTATTTGATCATAGGCAAGAACGCATCGAAGCCGATATTGGTGAACGTGCGGGCGAGAAGGGCGAACACGCCGATCGGAGCCACATACATTACCAGCTGGGTCATCTTCATCATGATGTCGTTGAACTGCTCAAAGAAGCGATGCACCACGTCAACATGGCGTCCCAAAAGGGCAATGATGATACCGACAAAGAGGGCGAAGAAGATGACGCAGAGCATGTCGCCATTCGCCAGGGCAGCAACCGGGTTGGTCGGGATGATGTTCATGATCGTCTGCACAACGGTGGTGTTGGAGCTGGTGGAACCAAGGGTGCTCGGATCGCTTGCCACCAAAGAGGCCATATCAACGCCAAGACCGGGGTTAATCAGGTTAGAGATACCCAGCGCAACAGATACGGCAACCGCCGTGGTGCAAAGGTAGAACACAAGGGTTTTAACACCCACAACACCAAGGGTCTTCACGTCACCCATAGACGCGGCGCCGCAGACGATGGAACAAAACACCAGCGGCACAACCAACATCTGCATGAGGCGGATGAAGCCTTGTCCGAGGAAGTAGAAGATGCCATTGACGAAAATGTCATCACGAATCGGGCTTGCCGGCACCAGGTAATGGAAGATAACTCCGAGGACGATACCCGCCGCTAATCCGACGAGGATCCATTTCGTAAGCGGAAACGGTTTCTTTTCCTTTTCTTGCTTGATTTCTTTTTCTGCCATGATCTATTCCTTCGGGACGAGATTGTGGAGTTTGAGATAGGTTTCAAGTTCGCTTTCCCAGTCGGGCATCTCGTAGAGATCGGTGAGCTTCATCATCAAGTTGTCGAGCTGAAGGTTATAGGCCTGCTCAGGCGTATGGCTGCCTGCGAGATTGGTGGTAGGAAGACCCATGATCTCAAGAGCGCGCTTGAAGAATTCGAAACGGCTGCAACGTCCTTTGCAAGAGACATGGAAGGTGCCGAACTCTCCAGCCTCGATGGCGACCCGAATAAAGTCGGCAAGCACGCGTGCTGAGGTAGGAGCCGCGATCTGATTGACCGGAATCTCGATACGCTTGCCTTCGTTGATGGCTTTGGCGGCGCGTACGAGATAGTCGTTGGGCATCGCGGTGTAGACCCACTGGCTGCGGATAATGAGATGGTGGGTGGTCATGCTGCGGACGAGGCGCTCGCCGGCGTACTTCGACTTGCTGAACAGGTCAACGGGTTTCGGTGAGTCGAACTCGTTAAAAATGGTGCCTTCGTTGCCAAGGAAGATGTCATCGGTGGAGATGTGCACCAAGGTGGCACCGAGGGCTTCGGTTGCGATGGCGAGGTTGCGGGCTCCGATCGCGTTGATCTTATACGCCTCAACCTGGTCCACCTCTTCATGATTGATTTCATGGCCATAACCTGCGCAATTAATGATGATGGAGGGACGGTTGGCGTCGGCGAAGGAATTCACCTCGTCGAGATTGGTGACATCCACCTCCTTATCGGTGGCGTAGATGTTATAAGGCCCCTGCTTGAGGCGGTACTCCAAAGCACGTCCAATGCGGCCTAGAGCACCCACGATCCAAACATTTTGACGCGGTTCGATGTTCATGGGCGGTTCTCCATTCAAGTCGTGGCGGCCAAACGGCGGTCAAACGAAAGAGCATAAAAGCGCGACAGGCGCCCACCGTTTTTGATAACGATCTTTCAATTTTATGGGTTATGCGGGCAGGCAGCGCTATTTTTCGATGAACGACACTGTTTTACTGAGTGGTTTGGTCATGGTCGCCTTTAATGAGGGGATCATGAGACCGGTCAAGATAAGCAGGGCTCCAACCACCATGGTCGAGGTGACGACCTCTCCCCGGAAGAATACCCCAAGGAGCGCGGAGGCTACTGGACTGAGTGCGGTAAGCATGGCAGTTCGTTCCGCGGTGAGAAGCCTTTGAGCCACCGGCTGAAAGGCGAACCCGAACCCCGTGCAAAGGACGATGAGCAGGGCAAAAGACGCCCACTGATCAGATTGGGCGGGGATGATGAAAGGCTCAAAGGCGAGGGCGGCTCCAATCGATAAGATTCCCATCGTCCCAATTTGGATGAGCCCGAGGGTCAAACCGTCATCGTGATGGGCGAAACGCCCGGTGGCCACGATCGCACACGCATAGCATAAAGCTTCCAGAAGGCAGAGAAACTCACCGAAGCCAAGGCGGAATCCGCCTCCTGATAAGGTAAGAAAGAAGACGCCCGCTAAAGCAAAGCCAGCACAGATAAGCTCTAAGAGCGAAGGCTTCTTTCTCTCTACGAGAGCATTAATGAAGGGTACGAACACGACCGCTAAATTGATAAGGAAAGCAGCCGTGGATATGTCGCAGTACTTCAGCGCTTGCATTTCGAGAGCCATGACCGTGAAGAACAAGAGTCCCATGATAGCCCCATGGAGAAGCGTTTTCTTTGTCGCCGCACGTAGCCGTTTATGGAAGATAGCGGCAAGCAGAAGGAAGGCGAAGAAAAACCTTATGGCCAAGATTTCAAACGACCCGATGGAGTCAAGCAGATGCTTGCTGAACAGGAACGCGGAGCTGCGCGCTACCACTACTGCTATTAAAAGCCACTGGGCTTGAAATGATGACACCCTCAACCTCTTTCTCGACAAACTTAGTTCACCACTGTTAGTATTTTGAGTAAAACGATTGATACTCATTAATTATTTGAGGAAAGCTCAAAGATGAACTATGACCAGCTTAATGTGTTCGTGACGGCTGTTGAAAAAGGCACCCTGTCCGCTGCGGCTAAAAAGTTGGATTACACCCCCTCTGGCGTAAGCAGGGCGATTGAGGCGCTTGAGCATCAAGTGGGATTTCCTCTCATTCTACGCAATCGGCGCGGCGTTCGTCTGACCGCGGAAGGGGAGGCTTTGCTTCCCATCGTCAAGGAGATTATCCGCTGGTCGGCGGTGCTCGAGGAGAGAACGCGGGAGCTGCGAGGGTTAGAGACGGGAACCGTCGTCGTCGGGACTACCTACGCCTATCTCTATCCGTGGATTGCTGATGTCATTGCCCAGTTTCATGAGCTCCATCCGGCTATCACCGTTGAAATCGTCGAGTCGAGTAGTTCTATTCTCTGCAAACGCGTGGAGGAGCGCAGCATCGACCTTGCCCTCGTCAACCGCAGGAAAGGCGATTTTCGCTGGACGACCTTGGGTCCCGATAAACTTGTCTATCTCCTTCCCCTCGATCATCCCTATGCGCAGAGAAGCAGCGCTCCGGATAGCCTTGTGGAAACGGATGTTTTCGTCGATATCTATCCTGGTAGGGAAACCGACAACTCACTGCTCTTCACCGAGCGGGGGCTTCGCCCTCATGTGGGCTTTTCCACTCATGATCATATGGCTGCCTGCGCTATCGTGCGGGCAGGCCTGGGCATCACCCTCGTGAATGAAATCTATACGCGCGAGCCGCTGCCGGGAATTGCCGTGGTCCCCCTTGAGCCTGTTTACGCGATGGAGTTTGGTATCGCGACTCCGGAGGACGAACTTCTTTCTCCCGCCGCTCGGCGTTTTATCGACTATGCGATGACCCACATAAAGGAATTGGCTCTGTATCGGATATCAAATGGCAATATCTGATTCAATCAGTCAAAAACTGTCTGACAAAATCGGCAGATGCTAACGGCTCCTGTACTTCTTTGCCCCATCTTTCCGGTTCAAGCAAATCAGACAAAGGGCCACCAAAAATTATTTCGAGTTGTCGCCTGTCAAAAGAATAGCTTTCGTCAGAAAAATGGTACGTGATTCCTGCTAGGTTATCGATCGCAGCCATAGCGACAACGGAATTTATCCTTTGCCTTTGCGGTTGCAATTTCTTCATCCATTCCCTGAGCAATCAAATCATCTCTTTTTGCAATCATATTGCTGAGGATTTCTTCCTTTAAGTCTTTCACTTCCGGCGTTAAATGCTGATGCTGAAACAGCGTCTCTACGTATTCCGTCAAACCGCTCATTGACTCTTACCTCCTTGAAGAAGCTGCGTAATGATTGTTTGTGCGTGCTGCCACTCGGCCAGCGCTTTTTCATAGGCGGTGTTGCCACGATCGGTAATGCGGTAATATTTGCGCCGTCCGCCTTGAGATTCGTCTCCCCAATAGCTGGTGATTAGCCCTTGCTTTTCAAGTCGCTTAAGACTGGTGTATAAAGACGGTTCCTTTAGTTCGTATTCGCCATTGCTGTTGATTGATACGGCTTTCATGATTTCATAACCGTAGTTATCACCGTCTTGGAGTATTCTCAGAATAATGGTGTCAATATGTCCCCGAATAAGATCGCTATTGATGTCTTGCATTGGCATGGCTTTCACCTCCGTCTCCATTATACGCAAAATTACTATGTATGACATAGTACTATGACAGAAGTTTCATGAATTTTTGATTGACGGCGATGCGGAGAAGAAACGTCGGGGTGTAACAGAGCGAAAGCTCTTGTTAGAGGGAAAAAGAGCGATAGAAAGATAACGGTAGAGAGAAGAACTTGCGACAGAGGGATAGATAGCGACGGAGAGAAGAACTTGCGACAGAGGGATAGATAGCGATGGAGAGAAAGACAATGACCGAGATAAATAACGATAGAGAGGGAAAAAGATAATGACTGAGAGGGAAAAAATGCTCAAGGGTCAGTGGTATGACGCCAATTTTGACTCCGACCTTCTTCAAGAGCGAAATATCGCTGAGCGTCTTTGCTTCCAATTTCAAAACGCCGAGCCGGGAAGTCCTGAGCAACTGAGTATCTTGCAAAAGCTTTTGGGGGTCGAGATTCCAGATGGGCTTACCGTGCTTTCGCCGGTCTATTTTGACTATGGTTCAAATACGCATTTTGGCGAAGGCACTTTCG